>JAGVAO010000154.1 GCA_020060235.1 Anaerolineales bacterium
CCAAGCGCGCCGCCAGCCGCCGGGCCGCCACCCGCCCCGCCGCGCAGGCGCACAAACTTGCCGTTCTCATCGAACTCCGGCAGGAAAGCCGAGTAGTTGTGTCCCAAAATTGCGCCGACCGGGGCCAGGACATACACCCAATCGGTCTGGGTCAGCGCCTGGGCAATCCAAACCGCAATCGCGCCTTTGAGAATGTCGAAAATGGCCGTGCCAAGTCCGGCCCAAAATCCGGCGGCGCGCAGGGCGTTTGTGCCGCCGGTGCGTCCGCTTTCGACATTGCGAATATCCTTGCCTGTTTTTAACTTGACGATAATCAAGCCAGAGGGAATTGACCCCAACAAATATCCCAGCAGTACCAATCCTAAATCCAACAGGAATTGCATCCTCTCGCCTCCAATGGTTTTTGTATTTGCGCTTAAGGTAACACGCCAGCCACAACGAAGTTACATTTCAGATATGTAGAGTCCCAATTCAGCGGCGTGGCCTGTGTCGAGCCAGAAAGCCCGCGCCCGCCACTCCCCGCCAGACGGGAACAAAATCAGGCAGGGCAGGTCATAACGCCATTCGGCGATGTCGGTCAGGGAAGGCGTTTCAGGCCCGCCGGGGTGGGAATGATAAATCGCAACCAACTCCAGGCCCGATTTTTCGATGTCCTCAAAAGCCTGCAACTGCTCGTAAGGGTCCATGCGAAAGCGCACTGGACTTTTGAGGGCGTTCGTTATGGGATAAATCGCCTCGACCCGGTTGCCAACCCCGGCAAGCAGCCCGCAGGCCTCGAGCGGCGCTTCGGCTTCGACCTGCCGGCTCATTTGCAGCCAACACGGGCGAGGGAGGAGTATCTGGCTGTGTTTCATCATCCGACAAGGAAGACAGCCAGGCAAAAGAGAAGCAGGTAAATGCCTGCTTCGAGCAGGGCGCGGCGCAGCGGCATTCCATCGCCCAGGTTAATGGCCAGCCCAGTCAGGATGTAAAGCGGGGCGAGAGTCGCCAGTCCATGCTGAACCGGCGAGAGCGGCCAGTAGTGCAGGGCCGCCGCAACCTGGGCGCAAGCCAGGGCGATGCTCACAGCCCATTGCCATTCCCAACTGCCAACCCGCAGGTGGATGGCGCGCAGGCTGACCAGCCCGGTGGCCGGGAAAAGCACAAACAGCAGCAGAATCAAACGCGCCCCGGCATACGAAAGCGCGGCGGAAAGGACAAGGAACAGGGAAAAGGAAACCGCTATCAGCCCGGCGGAGGCAAAAGTGTAGCGGGTATCTGACGAGTCGAGTACGATATATTCGGCCACAAAAACCATCAGCAGCAAAGCGCCGCCTATCAGGAAACTTCCCCACCAGGCCGGGGTGGCCGCCAGGTTGAACAAGAGCGTGCCCAGCGCAAAAGAAGTCAGGGCAGGCAGCAGCCAGTGCTGGAAACTGATTTCAGATTCAAAATTCGGGTGGCTGCGCAAAAGCCAGTCTGTACCCGCCGCTGTCAGCACGGCGGCCAGGAAAATGGTCAACAGGCCCAGGCTGAGGGGAATGGATATCGCCAGGCCGAGCAAATTCCAGTTCAGGACGGGGCTTTGAATTTCCAGCAGACGGGGCAGGGCGTAGGTCAGAAGCACCGCCGCTGAAAGCACGCTCAAGCGGTTGGCATCCGGAATGTGGCGCTGGGTCTCATTCATGACCAGATTGTACCTTTTGTGCCCGTTTTTGTGAAATGGGGCAGCCTGTTTGACGGCCTGCTTCTTCATTACTTAAGTGATATGAGATGGAAATCCTGTCTGCCATGCTGGCTGTGGTAGAATCACTTGGTTATGGAAACGCGCAACACCCAACTTCCGCCATCCCCGCCCGGGGTCATTACGGCGCTGATAAGCGGTTTTAATGCAGTTGCCAACCGGGCAGCGGTGCTCCTTATTCCCCTGGCCTTCGATTTATTCTTGTGGCTTGGGCCTCGTTTCAGTATTTACAATCTGGTGGCCCCAATTCTGCCGGAACTGGAGCGGATGCCCGCCCAAATGCAGGGATTTCCCGACAACTCGGCTGTCTTAATCGAGTTTTTCGAGAAAGCGAATCTGTTTTCTGCCTTGAGCACCTTCCCGCTCGGCGTTTTCAGCCTGATGAGCGGCAGCCTGGCAACAACCACTCCCTTCGGGGAACGAATTACGACCAGCATCCAAAACTTGCCGGCTTTGTTGTTGTGGATAATTGCCCTGACCGTTATGGGCTGGCTGCTCGGCAGCCTGTACTTTCACAGCGTTGCCCGGCTGGTTGCCCCCGAAGGGAAAAAACAACCTTCGCTGGCGCATGGGCTGCTGCAGGGTTTCCTGCTTTCCGGCTTTTGGACAGCCCTCTTGATTTTGACCAGCCTGCCGGTGTTCATCTTTCTTGTGGTGCTGATGCTTATCAGCCCGTCGGTGACTTCGGTGGTATTGATGCTCATTTCGCTATTGGCGCTGTGGCTGTCTGTGCCGATTTTCTTCTCGGCGCACGGCATTTTTTCCAACGCCGACCAGCTCTTTCGTTCGATTGTCAACAGTTTCAGGCTGATGCGCTATGCGCTTCCATCGCTCGGATGGTTTGTCCTTATCGCTGTTGTGCTCTCGCAAGGCCTGAACTTTCTATGGCGCATTCCGCCTGCCGATTCTTGGTTTACCCTGCTGGGCATTTTTGGGCACGCTTTCATCACCACCGCCTTGCTTGCGGCCAGTTTTATCTATTACCGCAACCTGAACACCTGGATAGATGAAGCCCTGCAATGGATAAAAACCCAGACCGCCGACTCGGCCCGGGCATAATTTTGGAGGATTGAACGTGGTACAACCTGCTAACTACGATGCAAACAGTATCCAGGTACTTGAGGGGCTGGAAGCCGTCCGCCGCCGCCCCGGCATGTATGTCGGCGGCACCGACATCAAAGCCCTGCACCATCTCATTTACGAGGTGGTGGATAACTCGATTGACGAAGCCCTGGCCGGGGCTTGTGACCGCATCAACATCACCATCCACGACGATTCGAGCGTGACCGTCGAAGACAACGGGCGCGGTATCCCGGTGGATATTCACCCTGAGAAAAAAGTCTCCGCCCTGACGGTGGTTATGACCGTCCTGCACGCGGGCGGCAAATTTGGCGGCGGCGGCTACAAGGTGTCGGGCGGTTTACACGGTGTCGGCGTCAGCGCAGTCAACGCCCTTTCGGAGTGGTGCGAGGTCGAGGTGCGGCGCGCCGGAAAAATCCACTTCCAGCGATTCGAGCGCGGCATTCCGCAATCCCCGGTCAAAGAGATTGGCAAAGCCAAGGATGGAATCACCGGCACGCGCACCACTTTTAAGTTTGATGACACCATTTTCAAGGACGAAATCGACTATCGCTTCGACACGCTTGTGCAGCGCTTCCGCGAAATGGCCTTTGTCACGCGCGGTGTGACCATCCATTTCCTTGACGAACGTTCCAATCGCGAAATGACTTTTTACTTCGAGGGCGGCATCACTTCGTTTGTGCGCTACCTGAACCGCAACCGCCAAACCCTGCACCCGGTCATGTATGCCGAAAAACAGGTCGAAGGCGTTGGCGTCGAGGCCGCAGTGCAATATACCGACGCATTTACCGAGTCGGTTTACTCGTTTGCCAACACCATCAACACTGTCGATGGCGGCACACACATGACCGGCCTGCGCACCGCCCTGACGCGCGTGGTAAACGATTACGCGCGCAAAAGCGGATTGTTGAAGGAATCGGACCCCAACTTTACCGGCGACGACACCCGCGAAGGCTTGACCGCGATTGTGTCGATTAAGCACCCCGACCCGCAGTTTGAGTCGCAAACCAAGGTAAAGTTGATGAACCCGGAAGTGCAAACCTACGTCACCCAGGCGGTGGTCGAGGCGTTCAGCACTTTCCTCGAAGAAAATCCGCAGGCCGCCAGGGCCATCATCCAAAAATGCCTGACCTCCTCGCGGGCGCGCGATGCCGCTCGAAAGGCGCGCGACCTGGTCATCCGCAAGTCAGCGCTTGAGAGCCTGACCCTGCCCGGCAAACTGGCCGACTGCTCGGAGCGCGACACATCCAAAACCGAACTGTACATCGTGGAAGGTGACTCGGCAGGCGGCTCGGCCAAACAGGGCCGCGACCGGCACTTCCAGGCCATTTTGCCGCTGCGCGGTAAGATTTTGAACACCGAACGCGCCCGGCTCGATAAAATTTTGGGCAATAACGAAGTCAAGGCGCTGATTTCGGCGCTCGGCACCGGCATCGGTGACGGGTTCGACTTGAGCGGGCTGCGCTATAACCGCGTCATCATCATGACCGACGCCGACGTGGATGGCAGCCACATCCGCACCCTGTTGCTGACGTTTTTCTTCCGCTACATGCCCAAACTCATCGAAGAAGGCCACCTTTACATCGCCCAGCCGCCGCTGTACCGCATCGAGCACAAAAAGCAGGCCCATTATCTCTATTCCGATACTGAAAAAGACGCCTACATGACCGAGTTGGGCAAGGACGGCGAGAAAGCCACCCTTCAGCGTTACAAAGGCCTGGGCGAAATGAATCCCGTGCAGTTGTGGGAAACGACCATGAACCCGGCCAACCGCACCCTACTGCTGGTTAATATCGAAGACGCCGCCGAAGCCGACCGCACCTTCGACATGCTGATGGGCGACGCCGTCGACCCGCGCCGAAAATTTATCCAAACCCACGCCAAGCGAGTACGCAACCTGGATATTTAGTTCTTCCCAGCCCAGGAGAGAATTATGGACACAAAACCGCAGCCATTTGTCGAACGAATGGAAAACCTGTTGGGCAGGCTGGTTCTCGTATACCAGGTCATCGTTCTGGCTGCTTTTTTTGCGATTCCCTTCCTGGCTTACACGTATTACCAGGTTCCTTTTCCGGGAACGTTCTTCGAGCATACGCTCCTGGCAAACAATATCCAGCCTCCGGGGGAGCCGCGCTGGGAATTTTATAAACAGGGCGGCAACTTCGGCGACCAGTTAATCGCCATCAACGGCCAGCCGGTGGCAAACGCGGCAGAAGTCCGACAGGTTTTGAGCGGGTATTTCCCCGGCGAAACCCACCGCTTCACCTTCCGTTCGGAAGACGGTGTCACGCGCGATATGGACATCGTCCTGAGCCGCTTCCTGTTTGAGGACTTGCTCTGGTACTTTATCATCCCGACCTTTGTCGGGGTGGTGTTTGTCGGCATCGCCCTGTGGATTTACAGCCTGCGCCGCAACGAGACCTCGGGGCGGGCTTTTGCAATGCTGGGAGTTTCAGTGGCCCTGGTGACGGGTGGCTTGTTCGACCTGTACACCACCCATTACCTGAGCGGTTTATGGTCATTCTCCGTGCCGCTGGTGGGCGCGGCCATGATTCACCTCGGGCTTGTTTTCCCGCAGGAAGCGCGGGTGGTCTCACGCTTTCCGATTTTGCGCTGGCTGGGATACGGTGTGGCAATTTTGCTGGGGGTCTACTCGATAACCACCATACGGGACATGCAAGCCCCGTATGCCTACCTGGCGGCCTGGCAATATTCCTACCTTTTCACCGCAGTCGGGATGCTGACCTATCTTGGTATTATGTTTTACCGGCTGTCTCCCGGCTCGTCACCGGTGGTTCGCCAGCAGGCGCGCACCATCCTGATTGGCTCGCTGCTTGCCTTCGGGCCGATTATCGTCTACCTGCTGGTCGCGTCATTCGTTGTCACCGATTTCAGCACCTGGCTCTTCCTGCCGATTGTCATCTTCCCGATTGTGACAGGTTATACGGTGTTGCGTTACCGCCTGGTGCGCACCGACTACATCATGGGCCGCTCGGTACTGTACAGCCTCCTTTCGCTGGCCGCGGTTGCAGGCTACATGACCCTGGCAATTGGCTCAGCCCTGCTGTTCGGAACAGCCTTCAACAATCCCCTGGTGATTGCCATCGCGGTTTTCCTGGCGGCATTACTGCTCAACCCCGTCCGCGCCCGGTTGCAGGAAATTATCGATTCGATTTTCTTCCGCGGCGAGCGGGCGCACCAGGAACGCATCAAATCCTATACCCGCGACCTGACCGCAGCAGTGGATATTCAACAAGTTTTGCAGATTTTACGCGAACAGGTCACCGTCAGCCTGTTGCCTGCCCAACTGCACATTTACATTTACGACCTGGCAAACGACCAATACGTGCCCACCTCTGATGAAACAGGCGCGGCAACCAGCGACATCCGCTTTTCGGCCAACAGCCCGTTGGCCCTGACCCTGCGCAAGGAAAAACTGCCCCTGTTCATCGAGGAAAATCGCATTCCGGTCAGCGTCCAGGCCGAGCGCGGACGCCTGGCCTTGCTAGCCGCGAGGTTGTTTGTGCCCATGCCGGGCCGCGAACGGTTGATTGGCTGGCTGGCGATTGGCGAACGCCTGTCCGGCGAAACCTACGACAGCACCGACATTTCCTTCCTGGAAGCCCTGGCCAGCCAGGCCGCAGTCGCGCTGGAGCGCGCCCAGGCCTTGAGCAACATGGAACGCCGCGTGCATGAGATGAATGTGCTTGCCCGTATTTCGCAGGGCATTAACATCACCCTCGACTTTGATAACATTCTCGAACTTATCTATGCCCAAACGGTGCAAATCATCCCACTGGACGATTTGCATCTGACCCTCTACAACAAAACGGCCCGGAACTTCTATTACGCTTTTTACCTGGAAAATGACGAGCGCATTCCCCAACGGGAAAATGTGCCCCTGCTGCCCAAAAGCAGCCTCGGGCAGGAAGTGATTATTTCGCGCCGGGCCATCCTGACCCAGGATTTCACCGGCCAGTGCCAAATTCTGGGCATTACCTCCCCGGTAAAGGGCGTTTACGCCTGGCTGGGCGTCCCGTTGAACACCGGCTCTGAAACCCTGGGCACACTGAGCATCGCCTCGCGCGACCCGGAGGTGGTTTACACCAACGCCCAGATGGAACTTTTGCAAGCCATCGCGGACCAGGCAGCCGGTGCAATTGTGAAATCTCGCCTGCTCCAGGAAACCGAGCGGCGCGCCCAGCAGCTTTCCATCCTGAACATTATTACCCGGCAACTGACCTCCACCCTGGAATTACAGCCGCTTTTGAAAAACATCCTCGAAAGCGCAGTTAACATTCTCAACACCGAGGCCGGAAGTCTCTTCCTGGTGGACGAGCAAACTGACGAGTTGATTTTCCAGGTCACAGTCGGCCCGGTGGCCTCGAACCTGGTCGGCCAGCGCCTGCCGCCCGGCACCGGGTTTGTCGGCAAGGCGGTCGATAGCCGCCAACCAGTCATCGTTAACGACGTGCAGGCCACCCAAACCTGGAGTTCGGATACTGACAAACAAACCGGCTTCATCACCAAGGCCATCCTGGTCGTGCCAATGGAAGTCAAAGACCGCGTCATCGGCATTATTGAAATCATCAACAAGCGCGACGGCCTGCCTTTCGGCACAGACGACCAAAACCTGCTCTCCGCCTTTGCGGGCCAGGCGGCGGTAGCCATCGAAAACGCCCGCTTATACACCCTGACCGACCAGGAACTGACCGCCCGCGTGGAAGAACTCTCGGTCATGCAGAGAATCGACCGCGAATTGAACGCCAGCCTGGAACTGGACCGCGCCATGCGGATTACGCTGGAATGGGCGATGCGCCAATCGAAAGCCGAAGCCGGGTTTATCGGCTTTGTGCAGGAAAAAGGCGTGGAACTCATGGCTCACAGCGGTTACGACAAGGAAGTCGAGGCCTACGCCCAGAACCTGATCCCGCTCGACCACCCGGCCATCAGCGAGGCGATTGCCAGCGGACAGCCCCGTCGTATCGTGATGGACAGCGTCTCGGGCATGGGCACCTTCCTGCAAGGCGCGCGCAGCCAGTTGGTCATCCCAATTCGGCGCGAAGTGTATGTGATTGGCCTGTTCCTGCTCGAAAGTGCTTCCGCAGAACGCTTCCAGCAGGACGAACTGGCTTTCCTCAGCCGCCTGGCCGACCATGCCGCGATTGCGATTGCCAACGCCCAACTGTACGCCCAAATCGATGCGGCCAACCAGGCCAAGAGCCAGTTTGTCTCATTCGTTGCCCATGAGTTGAAGAACCCGATGGCGTCCATCAAAGGCTATACCGAACTGGTCACCGGCGGCATGGCCGGCCCGATTACGGACATGCAGGCCAAATTCCTGGCGACCGTTCGCAGCAACGTTGACCGTATGAACACCATCGTTTCCGACTTGAGCGACCTGAATAAGATTGAAGCCGGTATGCTGAAAATCGAATTCAAACCCGTCTCGATGCCCGAAGTCATCGAAGAAGCGGTGCGCTCGACCCGCAAGCAAATCGAGGAGAAGGAACAGGTTGTCGATATCCAGATTCCCGAATCCCTGCCAGCAATTTGGGCCGACCGCAACCGCATGATTCAAATTGCGGTCAACCTGGTCAGTAACGCCACCAAATACACCCCCGAAAAAGGAAAGATTATGGTCGGGGCTGAAAATTCGGAGCATACAGCCGAAAGCGGCGAGACTGCACCGGCCGTCCACTTCTGGGTGAAAGATACCGGCATCGGCATTGCCCCCGAAGACCAGGGGAAAATTTTCCAGCAATATTTCCGCACCGAGATGTCGAAAAGCCAGGCATCAGGAACAGGCCTGGGGCTGAACATCACCAAAAATCTTATCGAAATGCAGGGCGGCAAAATCTGGTTCGAGAGCGAGGTTGGCAAAGGAACCACTTTCCACATCACCATCCCGCTTGCCGAGAACGAGTAGGAGGCAGATATGACTCTGGTTGCTGCGGTTGGACAGGCCCAGGCCCTCGACGCGCGCGAGGCCGGTTTACAGGCATCCCATAAAGCCCTTAATCAAATGGGCAGCGCATCGCCCTCGCTGGCAATTATTGTCAGCTCCCATCGCTTTGAAGCGCAAATGGCGCTCAACGGGGCGGCCAGCCTGCTTTCCAACATCCCCATTTTAGGGTTTAGCAGTCCCGCTGCCCTGACCAACCTGGGCGTACAGGCCAACTCTGTCGTAGTTGCCCTGCTTGGCGGCGATGAAATCCAGGCGGAGACACATTGGTTTGCCGATTATTCGCAAGGCAGCATCGATACGGCCACCCGGCTCAAACAACTGATTGGTTACGAACAGCGGCCCGTTAAAAACGTGCTGGTTTTCGGCGACGGCCTGAACGGCAATGCTGAAGAGTTCTGCGAATCCCTGCTGCCGAGCCTGCCCATTATCGGCGGTCTGTCTGCCGGGGATGTGCAGAACAATATTGGCTACCAATTTGCCGGGGTGCAAAGCGGCAACGGCGGCATGGCAACCGCCTTCCTGCGCGGAGACTATAAAATCGGTATCGGCTACGGACATGGCTGGACCCCGATTGGAAACCACTTCCGGGTGACGCGCTCACGCGGATTCTGGCTGCGCACCCTCGACGGGCGTCCGGCCTCCGAATCATACGCCGAATTGTTCGGGCATTCGCCCCGCCAGTGGGCCTTGCCGCCGCTCAACTACACCAGCCGACTCTACCCGCTCGGATTTGAACAGCCCGACACCGTCGATATGCTGGTGCGCTCTCCCCTGCGCATCGAGGCCGACGGAAGTTTTCGCATGAACGCTCCCCTGCGCGACGGGGCCGACGCCTATCTTTTGGTTGGCAGCCCCAAGAGTTGCATCGAGGCAGTCAAACAGGCGGTCGAACAAGCGCTGCAAGGCCTGGAAGGCGCAAAACCGGCGTTTGCCTTAATCCTGGCCGATGTTTCATGGCAAATGTTATTGCAGTCGCGTCCCGGCGATGAAATTCGCGCCGTGCAGGAAGTTTTGGGCAACGACCTGCCCATTGCCGGGGGCTATACGCTCGGACAGATTATCCCCGCCCGCCACGCGGACGAAAACCCGCAATTTCTCAACCAGCATTTTGTGATTGCCCTGTTTGGTGAAACAGCCGAATAATTTGGGGGGCAATTCTAAAGGACAAAAATGAGTACAAAAACAGACCTTATCAAAAAATTACAGGATAAAACCGCCAAAATCGGGATTCTCGGCATGGGTTACGTCGGGATGCCCCTGGCGGTCGTCTTTGCCGAAAAAGGATTCAACGTCCTCGGCATCGACCCCGACCAGCGCAAGGTGGACACCTTCAAGAAGGGGATTTCCTACATTCAGGATGTGCCCTCTGAAACGGTTCAACGCCTGCACGAGGCCGGGAAACTGGACATGAGCGCCGATTTCGCCGCCCTGGCGGAGGTGGACGCCGTCAGCATCTGCGTCCCAACCCCGCTGCGCAAGACTGGCGACCCCGACATGTCTTACGTTGTCTCGGCCACCGAAGAACTGGCAAAATACGTCCACAAGGGCATGGTCGTCGTGCTCGAATCGACCACCTATCCCGGCACGACCCGCGAGTTGATGGTCCCGCTCCTGACCGAGAAATCGGGCCTGGTGGTTGGCGAGGACATCTTCATCTGCTTCTCGCCGGAGCGTGTCGATCCAGGCCGCGAAGACTGGACGACCTACAACACCCCCAAGGTGATGGGCGGCATGACCCCGGCTTGCGTCGAAGTGGCGACTGCCTGGTACAGCGGAGCACTCGAAACGGTTGTCCAGGTTTCATCTGCCGAAGCCGCCGAAATGACCAAACTGCTCGAAAACACTTTCCGCATGATTAATGTTGGCCTGGTCAACGAACTGGCGATGATGTGCGAACGCCTGGGCGTCGATGTATGGGAAGTCATCGAAGCGGCGGCCACCAAGCCGTTTGGCTTCATGAAGTTCACTCCCGGCCCCGGTCTGGGCGGACACTGCATCCCGATTGACCCGCTCTATCTCTCGTGGAAGATGAAGGAACTGAACTACACCGCCAAATTCATCGAACTGGCCTCCGAAATCAACACCAACATGCCGCGCTACGTCGTCAGCCGCGTGCTGGATGCGCTCAACGACCGCGCCAAGCCCTTAAACGGCAGCAAGGTGCTCGTCCTGGGCGTGGCCTACAAGCCCGACATCGACGATGTGCGCGAATCGCCGGCCCTGGACGTCATCGCCCTGCTCGAAAAGAAAGGCGCCCACGTCCAGTATCACGACCCGTACATCCCCAGTTTCCGCACCCACGAGGGCGGGACGATGAAGAGTATCAGCGAGGCCGAACTGATGCCCGCTGTGCGCGACGCCGATGCGGTGCTGATTATCACCAACCACAAAGCCTACGACTACAAAGCCATTCTCGAATCGGCCCAATTTATCTTCGACAGCCGCAATGCGCTCGGCAAGATGGGCAAGGGGAATGAGAAAGTTGTGCGCTTATAGTGTGTCAGATATTTAGGTGTCGGGTGTCAGGCAAACCCTGAAACACCCGACACCTGACACCTGATACCTGATACGGAAAACTATGTCAAACTATCTCGTCACCGGCGCAGCCGGGTTCATCGGCGCGCGCACCAGCCAGATATTGCTCGAACAGGGTCATACCGTCACCGGCATCGACAACCTGAACGACGCCTACGACCCGCGCATGAAAGAATACCGCCTGCGCAAACTCGAAACCACCCCCGGCTTCACCTTCGTCAGAGCCGATATTTCTGACCGCGAAGCCATGCTCGGTCCTCGGTCATTGCTCAACGGTCAAAGTTTTGATGGCGTTATTAACCTGGCCGCCCGCGCCGGGGTGCGCTACAGCGTCGAAGACCCCTGGGTGTTCATCGACTCCAACGTCACCGGGACGCTGAACATGCTTGAAATCTGCCGCCAGAGCGGGAACTGTAAGTTTATCCTGGCCTCCACCTCCAGCATTTACGGGGCCAACCCGCCCTACCCGACGCCTGAAACGGCTTCGAGCAGCGAGGTGCTGCAACCCTACGCCGCCAGCAAAAAAGGCGCGGAGGTGCTCGCGCACTCGTACCACCACCTGTACGGAATCGACACCACCGTCCTGCGCTTTTTCACCGTCTACGGCCCGGCCGGACGCCCCGACCTGGCCCTCTTCCGCTTCGTGCAGTGGATACTCGAAGGCCGCTCGGTGCGCATCAACGGCGACGGTACCCAATCGCGCGGATTCACCTACATCGACGACATCGCCCGCGGAATCATCGCCGCGCTCAAACCGCTCGGGCACGAAATCATCAACCTGGGCGGGCACGAGGTCATCACCATCAATGGCCTGGTGACGCTCATCGAAGACATTACCGGCAAGCAAGCCATCGTCGAGCATGGCCCGCCCAACCCGGCGGATATGTTCACCAACTGGGCCGACGTTTCCAAAGCCCGCGACCTGCTCGGCTGGACTCCCGAATACGACATGCGCCGCGGCACCGAAAAACTGGTCGAGTGGTATTTGCAGGAACGTGATTGGGCCAAAGACGTGCTGACCCCGTAATTTATAATTGGAGATTGGTAATTTTGAGCCTTCACACACCATTTACCAATCTCCAATTACCATTTTCCCCATGTCCATTTTCTCCAAGCTGAAAGACATCTGGCAAAACGACCCGCTCATGCGCCGGGTGGTCAAGAACAGCAGTTTTTTGTTTTCCGGCAGTTCGTTGGGAATTTTGTTCAACCTGCTGGCCAGCGTTTACGCCACCCGCGCCCTGGGCGTGGCCGGATACGGTGTACTGGGCGCAATCACCGCCTTTGCCGCAGTCGCGGATAAGATTCTATCCTTCCGCATCGGGGAATTGGTCATCAAATACAGCGGCGCGGCCCTGGCTGAAGGTGACAAGCGCCGGGCGGCAGCCGTCTTCAAAACCGCCGCGCTGACCGAACTGGGCGTTTCGCTGCTCTCTTACCTGCTGATTGTGCTTTTGGCGCCGCTGGCCGCTCTCTATTTCGCCAAAGATGCCAGCCTGGCCCCCTATTTCATTTTTTATGGATTAATTGTCCCTGCCGGATTCATTTTCGAATCCGGCAGCGCCTTGCTGCAAATCGGCGGAAATTTCCGCTCACAGGCCGCGCTCAACCTTTCACAGAGCGTGGTCACAGCCGCCATCGTCGTCTATGCCTTCCTGAGCGAAAGCGGATTGCTGGTGGTGCTGGCCGCCTACCTGGTTGGAAAAACCATCCTGGGCTTTGGGTATGCCGTTTTTGCCCTGCGCCGCGCCGGACAGTTGTTCGGCCCCGGCTGGTGGAAGGTTTCTTTTGCGCACCTGCCGCCCCGCCGCGAGTTCTGGGGATTTGCCTTCTCGAGCAATTTCTCCGGCTCGGTCAACCTGTTTGTACGCGACAGCGACATTTTGTGGATTAATTACTTTCTCAACCCCGAGCAGGGCGGCTACTACAAACTGGCCCTGGCGCTGATTGGTTACATGATGATGCCTATCGACCCCTTCATCAAAACCAGTTTCCCCGAAATCACCCGCGCCATTGCCGAAAAAGCCTGGGGACGGCTCAAAAACCTGCTGCGGCGGCTGACATTTATCTCCGGCGCGGTCACGTTTGGGTTTGGCCTGGCGCTGGTTTTGTTGGGAGAGCCGCTCATTTTTCGCTACATCTACGAGCCGCAATTCCTGCCTGTGGTTATCCCGGCGCTGATTTTGCTGGTTGGCTATGGCACGGCCAACACACTCTTTTGGAACCGTCCGCTCATCCTGGCCTTTGGACATGCCGCTTTTCCGCTGGCGGTCATGGCCGTTGTCGGGGCCGCAAAAATCGCGCTCAGTTTTGTGCTTGTACCGCGCTACGGCATGAACGCCCAGGCCGCGCTGATGTCGGCCTATTTTGTCATCTCGATTGGCCTCATCGTCTGGCGCGGACTGGCCGAACTCCGACGCAGGGAACGGGCTGACGACCCCGTGCTACAATAGACCCGGTTGATTGATTGTATTTCATGCCTAAAAGCCATTTACTTGCGAGGTAGCTGGTGCATACGGTTGAGTAAGTACATGCCAGCGTTTTTTGTAAAATAAAAATCATCTATTTGAACAAGGCTTATCCATGTCAAAAAAATTACTAAACGCCATTGAGATTGGAGAATTGATTCAAACACTTCGTATTCTGTTCAAATATCATCAAGACTTACAAAACAGAAGTGAAGTTGCAAAATTCATTCAGCGTCCTAAAATTCCTCCATTTCTCAGCGAATCTTTAGTTGTAGACCTTGGAAATCGCGGCATGCTGGGAAGTCTTGAATGCTCAGATTTTGATTTGTCAACTACCAATGGTGATGTAGTTGCGATCTCGCCTAATGGTCGAGTAAAAATTGAAGTTAAAGCCACTGCTCAAAGTGCCTTTCAATTATTTAGCAATAAAGATATTGACGCTGATTTTCTAGTTTGGGTTCACTTCAATCGATATTTCGAAGATGATAGGAATGATGAAATCGAAATACTCACTCTTCAAGAGCCTAAAAGAATTTTTAATCAATCAAGAAAAATAACTTTACCTGTATTCAAAAAGGAAGGCGGAGAATTTATTGTGAGTATTCATGTGAATTTAGATCAATACACACGAAATTTGCAAGAATAATTAGGTTATCCGCCCAACAAAACGCTCTCGGGACACGCAGCGTCCTTTCAGCAAAAATCCCTACATCGACCCCTAAACCCGGTTGGCGGCTCCGCCCTCCCGCCCAAACCTGCGCCAACGCCAACCGAAAACGGAAACCCATGAAAATCGTCGCCATCTCCGCCTCCCAAATCCCATCCAGCGTCGCCAACAGCATCCAGGCCATGAAGGCCGTCCATGCCCTGGCCCAACTCGGCCACGACGTCACCCTGCTGGCCCCCAGCCATCCGGCCCGCAGCACCGATTGGGAGCAACTTGCCCAACTCTACGGCCTCAAGACCCGCTTCAGCATGGAATACATCGCCGCCCCCTCGCGCCGCCTGTTCTTCCTGACCGCCGTCCGCCGCGCGCGCGCCTTCAAGCCCGATATGCTCTACGTCTGGCCGGTGCAGTCGGCGGTTCTGGGGCTGTTTCACGGCTTCCCGGTCCTCATGGAAGTTCACGACCTGCCAGCCGGGCGCATAGGCCCCTTCTGGTATCGCTATTTTCGGGATATGCGCGGCCGCAAACGCATCGGCGTCATCACCCGCGCCCTGCAGGCCATGCTGGATGAACAATTCGGGACTTTTCTCAAACCGTCGGATGTCGTCCTGGCCCCCAACGGGGTCGAACTCGAACGCTTTTCCGACCTTCCCGACCCGCCAACTGCCCGCCGTTCCTTGGGCCTTCCCGACGCCCCGACCGTTGCCTGCACCGGCCACCTGTACGCCGGGCGCGGCGTGGACCTGTTCCTCAAACTCGCCCGCCGCATGGACGATGTCCGCTTCCTGTGGGCTGGCGGCAAAGCGGAGGAGGTCGAAAAATGGCGCGAGGAGGCCAAAGACCTGCCCAACGTCCACTTTGCCGGGTTTGTGCCCAACCAGCAATTATCGCTCTACCAGGCCGCCGCCGATGTGCTGCTGATGCCTTACAGCCGCGCCATTGGAATCTCCAGCGGCGGGGGCAACTCGGCCCGCATCTCCAGCCCGATGAAAATGTTCGAGTATCTCGCCACAGGCCGCGCCATCCTGACCAGCGACCTGCCGGTCTTCCGCGAAGTGCTCAACGAAGGCAACGCCGTCTTCTGCCCGCCCGACGATACCGCCTCCTGGCAGGGCGCGCTGCGCGGACTGCTCGACAACCCCTCCCGCCGGGCCGCGCTGGCCGCCCAGGCCCGCAAAGACGCCGAAAACTACACCTGGACTGCGCGCGCGTCGCGGTTGCTGGATGGGTTTATCGAAACGAAAAAACTTTAACGCAAAGACGCAATCGTTTGTCATTTCGATGGTGCGTAGCACCCGAGAAATCCTTGCCCGACGCACGGAAGATTTCCCCTGGCACCACCCGCCAGGGCAGGTGTCAGTCGCCGCTGCGCGGCTCCTTCGAAATGACAAGCGTCACCAAGCAACCCGTATGAAACTCCTTTCCCGCCCCCTCCTCCATTTCTTCCTGCTTGCTTTTGCCCTGCGCCTGGCCTTTGGCGCGTTTGCCTATTTCGCCCTGCCCGTCCTCGGCCACGACACCGAAACCCAACAGGCCGGATACCTGTTCTACGACGCCGCCCGGCGCGACACCGCCGCCTGGGAACTGGCGCAATCCGGTTTGCCGTTGGGCGAGGCCTTTTCAAGCAAATATGAATCAGACCAGTACGGCGGACTGCTGGCGTTTTCGGCGCTGGTGTACCGAATCATCCCGTCAGAGGCGCACCAGCCGCTCTGGGTGGTGACGCTGGCGGCGCTGGCGGGCGGACTGGGCGTGGTTTTCGCCGTTTTGGCGGCCCAACAGGCCCTGGGTGAGCCCGCGTCCCGCCGGGTGGGCTGGGTCATGGCCCTTTTGCCCGAATCCATCCTCCTGGGTGCCTCCCAGATGCGGGAACCGTTCATCATCCTGTTCCTGGCAATGGGTTTTTATGGGGTTTTGCTTTTTAGGAGTCCAAAATCTCCCGATTTTGGGCATAGGTTTTTGCTCGCAGGTTTATCCCTGCTGGGACTGTTGGCCGTTTCGCCGGGTTTTGCCGCCCTGCTGGTGTTCGTCTCGCTCGGCTGGCTCTTCCTCGACGGCCGCCGGGTTCCGCTAAAATTTGTCCTGATTGGGCTGGGAATTCTGGCCCTGGCGCTCGTGGTGCTGGCGTTCAGCTGGCAAAGCCTGGTTTCGATGCGCAGCGGCCCGCTGGGGATTTTCGGCGACTGGGCGCGAGAGACGGTCAAGTGGAATCAGTATGTTTTGGGGCGCAGTTCGGGCATTGTGCAATTATTGTTCGAAACCCTGCCGTCATTTTTGCAACTGCCCTTTGTGGCGATTTACGGCATTTTACAGCCCGTGCTGCCCGCCGCGCTGATTGAGCAACCTGCCCTGCCGTTCTGGCAGGTCCTCGGCGGGTTGCGCGCCGGGGGCTGGTATGTGCTGCTGCCGATTTTGGCCTACGCGCCCTTCGCCGCCTGGAACCTGCCCGACCCGCGCCAGCGCCGCCAGTGGTTGTGGATTTCGGCTGTGGTCTGGGTCTGGATTTTGGTGGCAGCCTTGCGCGGCGGCGGCGACCAGTGGGACAATCCGCGTTACCGCATTATTTTATTGGTCTGGATGGCGATGCTGGCGGCCATGACCTGCGAACAATTAAAAATCACCCGCGACCGCTGGTTTTTGCGCATCCTTGCGGTCGAAGCCGTCATCCTGGTCGTTTTCACCCACTGGTACGCCTTCCGCTATCTCGGCCTCGGATTCAACCTCGGCATTCGCAACACCCTGGCGCTGGCAATCGGCCTGTCTGTGCTGCTGGTGGCCGGCGATTGGGTGCGGGAAAGACTCAACAAGAGAAAAAGCCGCGTAATTTCGTAAACGCATCATCCGATATTTTCATCCTTCTGCATTCATCCTTTTATTGCGGGTATAATTCAACGATTGAATTTTGATTATTAAGGAGAACACATGCCAACTGCATTAATCACCGGCATCACCGGCCAGGACGGCTCTTACCTGGCCGAGTTGCTGCTCGACAAAGGGTACGAGGTCGTCGGCATGGTGCGCCGTTCCAGCACCGTGACCTACGAACGCATCGAACATATCCAGGACGACATCCAGATTATCCAGGGCGACCTGCACGACCAGGGCTCACTGGTCAATATGATTGAAGAATTCAAGCCCGATGAAATCTACAACCTGGCGGCGCAATCCTTCGTGCCAACATCCTGGAATCAGCCCATCCTGACCGGCGAAGTGACCGGCCTGGGCGTGGCGCGCCTGCTCGAAGCCATCCGGCTGGTCAACCCCAAAATCAAGTTTTACCAGGCATCCTCCAGCGAAATGTTCGGCAAGGTCATGGAAGTGCCGCAGCGCGAGTCGACCCCGCTCTACCCGCGTTCGCCGTATGGCGTTGCCAAAGTCTATGGGCACTGGATAACCATCAATTACCGCGAATCCTTCGATATGTTCGCCACCTCCGGCATTTTGTTCAATCACGAAAGCCCGCGGCGCGGCCTCGAATTCGTCACCCGCAAAATCTCGCATACCGTTGCCAAAATCAAACTCGGCCAGGCCAAAGAACTGCGCCTCGGCAACCTCGAAGCCCAGCGCGATTGGGGCTTTGCCGGCGACTACGTCGAAGCCATGTGGCTGATGCTCCAGCATCACACCCCCGAAAGTTACGTCATCGGCACGGGCGAAACCCATGCGGTGCGCGAATTTTGCGAACTGGCCTTCGGTTATGTAGGCCTGAATTACGAAGATTATGTCGTGCAGGACCCTCGCTTCTACCGCCCTGCCGAAGTCGATTTGCTCATCTCAGACCCGACTCGCGCAAAAACCGAACTCGGCTGGTCGCCCAAAGTCTCTTTCAAGGGCCTGGTCGAGATGATGGTCGAATCTGACCTGCAGCGGCTCTCGAAAAAATAACCCGCCGTTTATCGCCAGGATGTAAAGCCAAAACATCCCTGTTCGTCCCCGTTCATTCCCGGCAAACCTGTTTGCCAGCGGTAAACCGGGATTAACAGGGATAAATCATGCCTGTGCCAGAGCAAAATGTTTAGCAGCCTTCCATCCACCCTGAAAAAATATCCGCTCATCGCGGAGTTCTTGGCATTGGTTGGCTTAGGCCTGTACGCCGCGCAAATGTGGGGCCTCGCGCACAGCCAGTATTCCGTCCTCGACGAAGGCCTGTATCTCTACAAAGGCCTGCTGCTCGCCTCCGGCCAATACACCCCTTTCCAGGACAACGGCCTGTGGATGAACCAGATGCCGCTCTCGTACCTGATTCCCGGCTGGATTCAGGTGGTCTTCGGCCCCGGCCTCGTCACCGGGCGGATGTTCGCCTTTACCCTCAGCCTGTTCGCCGTTTTGGGGCTTTACCTCACATCCCGTCGCCTGGGCGGAGGCTGGGTCGCCGCGCTGGTGGTCTGGGCGCTGGCCTTGAACCCGGCGGCCATGCGCATGACCGCCATGGCCGCCTCACAGGGGCTGGTAGCCGCCCTCCTGGCCTGGACGATGTTCCTGACCCTCGGCCCCGACCGCAAAAACTGGCAATTACTCCTCGGCGGCCTGCTGGCGGGCGTCACCGTCATGGTGCGCATCAACCTTGTCCCGCTCCTGCCGCTGCTGGTCTTGTACGTCTTCATTGAAAATTGCTCCTCCCCCAAATTCCCCGGTTTTGGGCATTTGGGGGAGGTCGGGAGGGGGTGGCTCTGGCTCCTGGCCGGGATTCTCATCTCCTTCGGCGGCGTGCACCTGCTTTACTGGCCCAACATCCTGCGCCTGTGGGCGCGCTGGCTGCCTCTGGCCTTCCTCGCGCCTTTCTTCGCGCCCGAACATATCCCCACCTGGAGTCCCGAGCCGCCCTTCGGTTTTCGCCTGGCGAGTTTTTTCCTGGCTTTCCGCTATCATTTCGCCGCCCTGGTCGGGGCCTTATCTGTTTTCGTTTTCTGGCCCAAAAGGAATCCTAACAGCAAAACCGTCATCTTCTTGTCCGTTCTGCTTGCCGCTTTCTTCGCACTGCACGCCTGGGCTGCACTTGGCAACGAGTACTGCGTCTTTTGCTTCCCGACCTATACCGCCTTCTACAGCGGCATCGGCCTGCTGCTCGTCGCGGCAACCCTGCCGCACTGGAACCTGACCCCGCCACCCTGGCGCGCCTGGACAGGTTTTATCGCCCTGTTGCTGCTCCTGGCGGGCATGGCCTACTCAGCCGAGGGCACCGTCCGCGACCTGCTGCCGGAGAATTTCTATCGAAGGCTGGTCATGCTGCCCATGCCGGGATTTGGCGAGGCCCAAATCTGGCAGGTTTTTGCAAACAGATTCGGCCTCGAAATGCGCGCCATTACCGACGCCGTCCAGGTCATCTTTCCGGTAACGGTGGCGGTCGCAGGGGCTATCCTGCTCGCGCTTCTCATCCGCCTTGCCGCCCGCGTCTTCGCTTCAAAATCTGCCCTTGCGTCCACGTTCCTGGTGCTTTTCGCGCTGGGTTCGCTCTTTTCCCCGTCCGTTTTGCTGGCCGGTGAATACCAGGGATACAGTTGCCCTGGCGACACCCTGCCCGGCTACGAAACGGCTGGCGCGCAACTGGCAGAGCGCATCCCGCCCGGCTCGAAGGTCTACTGGGACGGGTACGCGCCCACGACACTGTTATACTTGCCGGGAATCCAAATCCTGCCAGGGCAACTGCACGGCGGCTACTCCTTCCGCATTTCGGACGACGACGCCGGCCTGCGCCGCTACGGCTGGACGAACCAATCTTTGAACCAACAATGGCTGGCCGAGTCGGATTTTGTCCTGCTCGAAGCCCGCAACGCTGACCCGAAAAACTGGCTAACCGCCAACCTGTCCGATTTTGAATTGATTCTCGAAACCGCGCCGCAATCCTGCCGCGAAGACTCTGTCATGTATCTATATCGGAGAAAATAATTTATGGATTTATCCATTGTCATCCCCGTCTACAACGAAGAAGAAAGCCTGCCCGTCCTGCACGAGGCCATCCATGCCGCGCTGAAAGGGATGCCCCGCACCTGGGAAGTCATCTATGTGGACGACGGCAGCAAGGACAACTCGATTGCAGTGCTGGAAAAAATCGCCGCCGCCGACCCCGAGCATGTCTGTGTCGTTGAATTCCGCCGCAACTTCGGGCAGACAACCGCCATCGCCGCCGGAATCGACCATGCCCGCGGCGATGTCATCACTTTCCTCGACGCCGACCTGCAAAATGACCCGGCAGACATCCCCATGATGCTTGCCAAACTCGAAGAAGGCTACGATGTCGTCTCCGGCTGGCGCAAAAACCGCGAAGACAATGCCCTGACCCGCAACCTGCCTTCGCACATGGCCAACTGGTTGATTTCGCATGTGACCGGGGTTCACCTGCACGATTACGGCTGCACGCTCAAGGCCTATCGCCGCGAAGTCATCACCGGCTTCCGCCTGTACGGTGAGATGCACCGCTTCATTCCGGTTTACGCCAACTCGGTCGGCGCAAAAATTTTTGAAGTCCCCGTCCGCCACCATGCCCGCAAGTTCGGCAAAAGCAAGTACGGGCTGGAACGCACCATCAAGGTTATCCTCGACCTGATAGCCGTCCAGTTCCTGACGCGCTACTCGGCCAAGCCGATTTACCTGTTTGGCGGCGGCGGGATTTTGATGTTCCTGGCAGGGTTCTTTGGGATTCTTTTCCTGGCGATTCGCAAACTGTTGATTGAAGTGGACATCCTGACCTCGCCCATCTTCATCATCTCTGTCCTGTTGGCCCTGATGGGCTTCCAATCCATCCTGATGGGCTTGATTGCCGAACTGCTCGTCCGCACCTACCACGAGTCGCAGCAAAAGGCGACCTACACGGTTCGCAAAGTAATCGGCAGGCAATAACCTCCGAAAGCGACTTTAAGCACAGTTTTTACACGCGCCAGATGGTATATTCCTGTCAAAAGGAGAACCCCCATGAGTACTGCGCCAACTGCTGAAATTCTAAACTTGAAAGAAATGGTGTCCTACCAGGAAGGCAGCGTCGTCAGCCGCCAGATTACCAAAGCGGAAACCGGCAATGTCACCCTGTTTGCCTTCGACGCCGGGCAGGGATTGAGCGAGCACACCGCCCCCTTCGACGCCCTTGTCCACGTTTTGGACGGCCGTGCCGAGGTCTTTATTTCGGGCCAGCGATTCGAACTTGATAGCGGACAGGCCATCATCATGCCTGCCAACCAGCCGCACGCCTTGAAAGCCCCCCAACAATTTAAAATGCTCCTGACGATGATTAGGGCTTAAGAACTACCGGCAAATCATCACCGGGATTTTGGATTCCCGCAACACCAGGCTGACGCTGCTCCCGACAAAAAAGTCGCGCAGCGTCAGGCCGCTATATCCCCCCATAACAATCAAATCGATACCGCGCTCGCGAATGACTCCGCGCACCGAATCGGGCGGGCCGTCTTCGACCACATATTCGGCGTTGATTTCGTGCAATTCAAGGTAGGCGCGGGCCTCGTCCTGTGTTGCCGTAGAAAGGCGGGAACCGTCCAGCGCGGTAAAGACCGTCAGGTTGATTTGCCATTGCTCGGCCAGGTAGGTCGCCACAAAGAGCGCCTCCTTGGCGCGTGAGCCGCCGTCAAAGGCCAGCAGCGCATGGGTGGATGGAATCGCGTCGCCGGGCAAGGCCAGGACAGGCCGGGCCGCCTGGGTAATAATCGTGCGCAGGGGTGAAGCCAGCCCGGCAATCCCTGTCGCGGGCGGGTATAAAACCTTCAGGACGATTAAATCTACCAGCGCCGAACGTTCCAGGATTTTCCCCGTCGGGTCGCCGACTTCAAGGGCCAGGGTCCCGTTGACGCCCGCCTCCTCACAGCACGCGCTAAACCGCTCCTGTAATTCCTGGTTTTCGGGGCTGTCGAATTTTTCCTTGCTGTCTTCAACATGCAACCCGCGAATGGATGCGCCCTCGCGGCGGGCAATATCAAGGGCTTGTTCCATTGCCTGCCAACCGGCATTGCCCACCCTGAGCGGCACAAGAATATCCTTGAAAAGCGGCTCTGTATAACGCTCCAGTAGTTTTGCGCGCCGCCAACTGCCCGTTTCCTGCCTTTTCGATGTCCGCATTGTCTTTTTGACCAGGGCATCGGCAACCGTTTCGGTGGGAAGTGTCCAGCCGAGTTCTTTTTGAATTGCATCGCGGTGCTCTGTCACCCACAGGTAAAAGTCAGTGATGGTGCGGTCGGGGAACCAACGTAACAGGCCCCGGTCCCGAATCGTTTCGGCCAGCGGAATATAGACCGTATCGTACCAGTCCAGCAGGGCATCGTCGAAAGAGACATCCTCCTGCCGGTCAACGCAGGCATAATACTGGTGAATGTGAATTTGCTGCCTGAGTTTCTCGTACTGGCCGGGAATGGTAACGCTCAAATCGACGTTGGGACGTTTATGGTTGAGTTCGGTCTCGCGCAGGAACTGGGCATACTCAGCCTTGACGATTAAATCGTCCGGGTTGGTATCGGGCGCAAGCGGAACTTCGCTGGAAACTTCAATCACATTGGCCTGGATGGTTTTCCAGCCTTCCTGGCGGGCGACAGAGACGCGATGGTTGCCGTCGAGCACAAAATAGACATCGCTGACCTTGTAAACGTCAATCGGCGGGAAACCGCCCTCCTCCAGGCTGGCTTTGACGTTGACCCAGCGCTGCTGGTCGCTCGGATTGCGCGGCAGGAATGTGCGCGTAAAATCGGTATAACGCCCAACGCTGCCAACAATGGCGTCCAGCGGAATATCCTGTATGCCCCGCTCTGAGCGCGCTTGCAGTTTCAACTTCCTGGCGACCTCGTCGAAAGACAACAGCGTATTGGGCTTGCCCTGCAAACGCGCGAGCATCTCTTCCATGGTCGCTTTTTGATGCGCCGAGTGGAAGTCGTCAACCGCCGACCGATAGTGGGATTCCTGGGCCAAAAATTACTTCTCCTTAAAACAATACGAAAAATCGCCCTATCCCGCTACGATTCGCGGTGTTCGGGGCGAAGCGCGTGCCCATTCCTCGTAAAGAAATGGTTGATAGCCCTGCGCGGCAGGTTAAAAATCCCGAAATGGGCCAACATCAACAGCGAAATAACCATCACCAGGCCGAAAAAGTACACATCCCCCCAGACATTCTCCTGGTTGCCGTTCATGAAAACATAATGTACCACCATACCAGTCAGGTGCAGCACCCCGCCAATCAGGAAGGGAATCGAGAAGGGCCGCAAATCATGGTCTTCAAGCAGCAGGTGCAGCCCAACCAGCACCGCAAACCCGATGCCGATGGCCACCGAATAACGCAGGTAATGGAAATTCGGATTAAAGACTTCCATGAACAACTTATGAACAACCCGCCCATATAGCACCAAAATTCCGGCGGCTGTCAGGAAGACATAAATATTAATCACCAGGGGCAAAACCAGGTTGGAAAAAACCCTGATGCAGACAATCGAAACGACCCAGCCCAGTAAAAAAGTCAGCCCCAGCGAAATTACCTTGGCCAACAAACCTTGTGTATCCAGACCCTCTGATAGAATATCCCACAACAGCCTACCGCCGCCCACCATGGCAATGGTCAGGCAGGCCCAGCCCAAAATCATGGTAATCAGGCTTAGACCCCGGCGTTTTCTCTCATCACCAGGCTGCCTGATAAATGGTTTGGGCTCATTATGAAAAGGTGGTACGTTTTTGCCGTTGCTATGGTCTGCCATAGCCCCTCCCTTTGCAATGGAAATGCAACGATTGTACCACTTTGCGCAACCCGACGCATTAACCCATTTTTCCCCCCGGACAGGAGAAGCAATGAAATCAATTTGTGTTTATTGTGGTTCGGCAAAAGCAGCGCACCCGGATTTTCACCTGGCTGGCCGTCAAATGGGCCGTATCCTGGCTGAAAGCGGAATCCGTTTAATCTATGGCGGCGGCAAGACCGGCGTCATGGGAGCCGTCGCCGACGGGACGCTGGAAGCCGGCGGCGAAGTGGTCGGCGTCATCGTCGAGAGCATGAATACCCCGGCCCTGGCCCACTATGGCCTGACCCGGCTGGAAGTCACTGCCACTATCCACGAGCGCAAAGCCCGCATGTACGAACTGGCCGAAGGCTACATTGCCCTGCCCGGCGGATTCGGCACTTTTGACGAGTTATTCGAAACCATCACCTGGGGACAAATCGGCCTGCACAGCAAACCCATCGGCCTGCTGAACACGCGCGGCTATTACGATTTGCTGATTCAAATGCTTGACCGGGCCGTAGACGAGGGCTTCATCTTCCACGAACACCGCGCCATGCTCTCCATCGCCGCCGAGCCGGGGGCATTGCTGGCCCAAATGCGCCAGCATGAGCATCCTGTCGAAGCCGTCGAACGCTGGATGCGCCAGGATTAAATGAAATGGGGCGGGATTGCGAAGTCCCGCCCCATTTCATTGCTAAAGATTCACACCCAATTCTTTTTCCACTTCTTCCAAAATCTCACCGCTCTTGACCAGTGCCTTCATGGCGTTGTGGTCGTTGAACAGCGGACGGTCTACATCCAGGTGCGCCACATGGCGGCGGATGACCTCGCGCGCTTTTTGCGTGCCCCTGCCGGGCGTGAACTCGCGGAAATCAAGCGCCTGGGCAGCGGCCATCAATTCGATGCCCAGCACGCCATAAGCGTTATCCAAAATTTGCAGGTTCTTCAGGGCGGTGTTCATGCCCATCGAGACAAAATCCTCCTGGTCAGCGGCGGCGGGGATGGACTGAATGCTGGCCGGGGCCGACAGGATGCGCTGTTCGACAATCAGCATGTCAGCGGTGTACTGGCTCAACATCAGACCCGAATAAAAACCCGGTTCATGAGCCAGGAAATCGGGCAGGCCAACGCTCAAGGCCGGGTTGGTCAGGCGGTTCAGGCGGCGCTCCGAAAGCACGCTGACCATTGTGATGGCCGCCCCGGCCATATCCATCGGCAGGGCCACCGGAGACCCCTGGAAGTTGGCCCCCGTCAGGGTTAGTTTTTCGTCAGTGACAAAAATCGGGTTGTCGGCGACCGCGTTCAGTTCGATTTCGACCTGGCTGCGGGCATAGGCCAGCGCATCCCAGGCCGCCCCGGCCACCTGCGGGGTGGAACGCATCGAGTAGGCGTCCTGCACCTTGGTTTTCATCCTGCCGGTGGTCAGGTCTGAACCTTCTATCACCTGGCGGATGATTTTTGCGGCGCGCTGTGCCCCATTAAAGCCGCGCAACTCGTGCAGTTTGGGGTTGTAGGGTTTCAGGTTGCCGAGCAGGGCTTCAATCGACATGGCCGCGCCAACCAGGGCCTGTTTGAGCCAGCGTTCCATGTCGTAAATGGTCAGGGCGCTGATGGCGGTCAGCAGGTTCGAGCCGTTGATGGCCGCCAGGCCGTCACGCGCCTGCAAGCCGGGAATGGGGATTCCGGCGCGCTGCATGGCAACTTTGCCAGGAAGCCGCTCGCCCTGGCAAAAGGCTTCGCCCTCGCCCATCAGCAGCAGGGCCGCCTGGGCCATCGGGGCCAGGTCGCCGCAAGCGCCCACCGAACCTTTCTGGCAGACGACCGGCGTGACGCCCTTGTTGAGCATCTCGACATACGTCAGCGTGATTTCGGGGCGGCAGGCCGAATAGCCGCGCGCGTGGACGTTGATGCGCGAAGCCAGCGCCGCGCGCGCGTGCTCGACCGGGATGGGGTCGCCAATGCCGGCGGCGTGGTTGTAGACCAGGTAACGCTGGAATTCCTTGACCTGCTCGTCATTCAGGATTTTTTCGGAGAACTCGCCGATGCCGGTATTGGTGCCGTACATGGTTTCATGCGCAGCCAGTTTTTCTTCCAAAACAGCGCGGCAGGCTTTGATGCGCTCCAGCGCGGCGGGGTCGAGTTCGACTGGCTCGCCAAATCGGGCAATCTGGACAAGTTTTTCAATGGTCAGGGAAGAACCGTCGAGACGGATGGTCATAGATTTCTCCTTGGAATGGGAATGGGTGATTCTATTGTACTCCCGCGCCCTGCCGGTTTGCATCTGACAGATGTCACATCAAGAAAAACCGGGGAGCATGTTGCGCTCCCCGGCATCGTTGCAGGCTTATTCTTTTATCGGCAGGAACAGGTCGAGCGTGAAGTTTTCGCCGCCCGCCGCATTCTGCGGGTCAATGTGTTCCTCCAGCCACTGGTGCGAAGCCTCGCGGTAACGGCTGTTTTCGCGCCAGCGGACAAGTTTCTGCCAGGTGCCGGGAATATCATCCCAGGGCTGGGTCACCACACAGCGTGTCAGCGCATACAGCCCACCGGGGAAATCGATGATACGCGCCTCGCCCTCGGCCTGCACGCTTTCATCCACTACCATCCAGGCATCATACCCGTAGTTCGGGCTGCCCGGCGTCGGGTTCGGATTGTTATACCCGAACACGCGTCCGTTTTGCCCATGCGCCTTCGCCCAGGCAAACAACTTCCCCAGCGCCTCCTGCTCCGGCCCCTCGCCGAATCCGTTGAAACAAATCACGCGCATCGGCTCCAGTTTGACAATCTTGACATCCAGTTCACTCATTTTTTCTCCTTGAGTTTGCGGATTCAAACGTCTCCCGACGTTTGCTCCATGCGTTTGAAATCATCCACCGCCCGTCAGCGGCGTTCTTGCAAGAATAATCATATTCTACACTCAATACCTGACATCTATTGTCAGGTAAATCTGCTACAATTGGCAAGAAGTTCGCTTCATTCCGCGATTCCGCTATAAAGTCCGCTGACAGATGCGCGCCGACCGCCTCCTCTCCCTCCTCATGCTCCTCCAGACTCGCGGCACCCAGACCGCCCAGGCTCTAGCCGCCGAACTGGAAGTCACCGAGCGCACCATCTACCGCGACGTGACCGCCCTCTCCGCCGCCGGGATTCCCGTCTACACCGAGCGCGGCCCGGGCGGTGGCATCGCCCTGGTCGAAGACTATCGCACCAACCTGACCGGCCTCAACGCCGATGAAGTCCGCGCCCTGTTCATGCTCAGCATCCCGGCCCCACTCGACCAGTTGGGCGTGGGGGATGAATTGCGGATGGCGCTGCTGAAACTCTCCGCCGCGCTCCCCGGCAGCCGCCGCGCCGACGAAACCGCCGCCCGCCAAAGGATTCACCTCGACGCTGCCTGGTGGTTCCAGTCCGAAGAGCCGACTCCGCACCTGAAAACGATTCAATCCGCCCTGTGGAGCGACCGTAGCCTCGACATCACCTACCGCTCTGATTTCGCCGCCGAGGTCGGGATGGTCATCGCCCCCTACGGGCTGGTCGCCAAGGCCAGTGTCTGGTACCTGGTCGGGACGCGGGACGACCACATCCGGGTGTTGAGAGTGTCCAGGATTCAGCAAGCCAGGCTGCGGGACGAACGCTTCGAACATCCCCCGGCCTTTGACCTGCCCTCGTTTTGGAAATCCTGGTGCGAGGAGTTCGAATCGAGCCGCCCGCAAATCCCCGTCACCCTGCGCGTTTCACCCTCGCTGGCAAAAATCCTGGCCGAAAACCGACCCGAAACGCTCCTGTCACCCCCGAAAATCGAGCCGGATGGCTGGCAGACCCTCACCCTGACCTTCGAGTCCATTGAAGCGGCCCGCACACGCATCCTTGGCTATGGCGGAGCCGCCGAAGTGCTGGAGCCGTTGGCCCTGCGCCGCAGCATCGAAGATTTTGCCCGTCAAATCTCTTCTCGCTATCAATAACAAATCATTCATCGCCGGGCCAAACAAAAAAGTCACCCGAAATTGGGTGACTTTTGCATGGGTGATAGAAACCTACTCGGTGGCAGCGCTGGCTGTTGCGGGCTTGCTTTCCGCCGGGGCAGGGCTGGATTCTTTTGATTCGCTCTTCGGCGCATTGCGCACACCCGAAGGCGATTTGTGGTCGGTAGCGTACCAACCCGAGCCTTTGAAAACAATTCCAACCGGGGCAATCACTTTGCGTAAACTCTTCTTGTTGCACTCCGGGCAGGTTGTTAGCGGCTGGTCATTGAAACTTTGGTGACGGTCGAACTGCACACCACAGGTTTCGCACCGATACGTATAAATGGGCATTCTTACTCTCCTTGAACGAACAGGTAGCATTATACCTTTATTGCAAAGTAAGGCAAGAGTCAAAATCCGGCCTTCTTACAAAAATCATACGATTTTTCGTTACGAAATTGCAAGATTTCGTCCTTGTAAAAGCGGGGAAAGGTTGTATAATAGAACAAACGTTCTTATTATCAGTGAACAGTGGACACAATGCCCTCCCTTCAAGATTTCACCCTCGCCCTGCGCGCCTACCAGCAAGTTTGCGCAGAAATCGGAAAGCCGGTTGCGCCGGGCAGGCAAATTTTGCCCGATGCAACCAATTTCCTTGAACGCATCGGCAATTTGCCCGCCGATTCGCTCCTGCTTGGCGTTGCCGGCGATGGCCTCCCGCTGATTTTACGAATGTCCCGGCCCGATACCGGCCCAATCCTGATTATGGCCGACAAAGGCAGCGGAAAAACCGCCTTCCTGCAGACGCTGGCGCGTTCCACCCGCATCCTGACTCCCGAAAAAGGGACAGCCGTCCTGGCCCTGACCGATTTCCCCGACGAATGGCGGCTGGGAGATTTCCCTGTGCGCGCGCTCAAGGTGCATCCCGCCTACGAAGATTCGACATCCGAACTGCTCAAGCGCCTTGCCGACCTGGTCATGACCCGCCCCGCCAATCGTCCCGTCCTGCTGCTGCTCGACGGCCTCGACAACATCCTTCACCTCGACGATGCCGCCCAGGAAGCCTTTGCCTTCCTGCTGGTACACGGCCCACGCGCGCGCGTTTGGCCGGTTGTCAGCGTCAACGCCGCCCGCGCCCTCAAGTTGCCCGACTGGCTGGCCTTCTTCCGCACCCGCATCTACGGGCGTGTTTCGCACCCGCAGGTCAGCGACGACCTGACCCACCTTCCCGGCGCGCCGCTCGAATCGCTCTTCCCCGGCGTGGAATTTTGCATGCGCCACCAATCGCGCTGGATGCGCTTTTGGCTGCCAAGTTTTACCTGATTTTTTTGGAGGACTCAATGAACACCGGCATGTTATGGTTCGATAACGACCCCAAAACCGCGCTCGACCAAAAGGTGGCAGAAGCCGCCGACTACTTCCGCAAAAAATACGGCCAGACGCCTGATTTATGCCTGGTACACCCGTCCATGCTGGCAGAAGAAACCCAGCGCCAGGCCGGGAAAATTACCGTGCGCCCCTGGCGCACCGTCACCCCCGGCCATTTGTGGATTGGGGTCGATGAAAAACTGCCCCTCGGGGCAGACTAACCGAAAAGCCAGCGCGCACCCGGGCGGAAAGAAGCCGCGGGCCGGGTTCACCACCCGCCATAGCGGAAAACCGGACTCCCGGCCCGGTCATACGGGCAGATTTGCCCCGGGGCGCGTTATCAAACGGCAGTGTGCGAGCGGGGGAGTGGGCATACGCCTGAGGCAGTGCATGAACGTGGGTGGGACAAGAGTCCCACCCATGATTCTTAAGTGGCATTGCGATTGAAAACCAATCGGGCAAATCCATCTCACCTAGCCGCCTTCCTCTAGTAAAATACACGCCATGCTTACCGCTCTGCTCAAAACCATGCGCCCGCGCCAATGGACGAAAAACGGCTTCGTCTTTTTCGCGCTCGTTTTCGACAAGCAGCTCTTCCAACTTGATTCCTTCCTGCGCACGCTCGAAGGGTTTGCCCTGTTCTGCCTGATTTCAAGCGTCATCTACATCATCAACGACATCGCCGATATCGAAGCAGACCGCAAACACCCCGAAAAGAAGAAGCGCCCCTTGCCGTCCGGCAAACTGCCCCTGCGCGTTGCCTGGCTGGCCGCCATCGGGCTGACGGTCTTCATCCTGCCGGTCGGATACCTGCTCAATCCCGCCTTTGCCGCAGTTTTGCTGGCCTACCTGCTGATTAACCTGGCTTACTCTAAATGGCTCAAACACGTCCCGATTGTCGATGTGCTGGTCATCGCCGCCGGGTTCGTCCTGCGCGTCCACAGCGGCGTAACGCTCATCGAAGTCGAACGCTTCTCACCCTGGCTGTATGTCGTCACCACCCTCGGTGCGCTTTACCTCGGCCTGGGCAAACGCCGCGCCGAACTCAACCTGCTCTCGCAGGGAGCCGGGGCGCACCGCAAAGTCCTCGACGGCTACACCATTCCGCTGCTCGACCAATACGTCACCATCGTCTCCGGCGCAACCATCCTGGCCTATTCGCTCTACACCTTTTCGGCTCCCAACCTGCCCGAAGGCAACAGCATGATGCTGACCATCCCCTTTGTGGTCTATATTATCTTCCGCTACCTCTATCTCATCCAGGTCACCAACCACGCTGGCGCGCCCGATGAAGTCCTGCTCACCGACACCCCCATCCAGGTGGCGATTGCCCTGTTTGGACTGACGGTGCTGGTAATTTTTTACCTGACATGAGCGCGGCATCTGCCCCCGGAAAAATCATCCTGTTTGGCGAACACGCTGTCGTCTATGGGCGTCCCGCGCTGGCCGTGCCTGTAACTCAGGTGCAGGCCAACGCCACAGTTGAAAAAACGGGGGAATTTCAAGGGGAAAACTGGGCCGATTCGGTGCTGGTAGCCGCTCCCGACATCGGGCTTTTCTCGCCCCTCAGCCGAATCCAATCGGAACACGCGCCCCATCCGCTGGCCGCCGTTATCGAAAATACGCTCCAACGCCTGGGCATCGACCGCCCTCCGGCCTTTCGCGTGACCATCGGCTCGACCATCCCGGTTGCATCAGGACTCGGTTCGGGGGCTGCCGTTTCGGTGGCGGTTATTCGCGCCCTGGCAGGCCTGTTCGAGCGCAGCCTGTCCGACGAACAGGTCAGCGCAATCGCCCACGAAGTCGAAAAACTGCACCACGGAACCCCCTCCGGCATCGACAACACCGTAATCGCCTATGCCAAACCTGTCTACTTTGTGCGCGGCGAACCCATCCAAACCTTCAGCGTTGCCCGCCCTTTCTACCTGGTCATCGCCGACACCGGCCAGGCCGCCCCGACACGCGAATCGGTTGGAGATGTCCGCAAACTATGGGAAGCCGACAAAAGCCGCTGGGAAGCGGTCTTCGACAAAGTGGGGGAGGTTGTCCAAGAAGCCAGGAGCGCTATCGAAAGCGGCCAAACCTCCCGCCTCGGCCCGCTCATGGACGCCAACCACGCCCTCCTGCAAGAAATGACCGTTTCCAGCCCCGAACTCGACCGCCTGGTTTTGGCGGCCAAAACTGCCGGGGCCGACGGGGCCAAATTAAGCGGCGGCGGGCGTGGGGGAAACATGCTCGCCCTTGTCCACCCAAAAGAAAAAGCCCCGGCCATCGCCGAGTCGCTGCGAAAAGCCGGAGCAAAAAACGTCATCATCACACAGGTGGGATAATTTACCAGATGGTTTCAACTGAGTAGTGTAAAATTCAGGTAAATCTCTTGTCAAGCGAGGTCAAAATGGACGAACTCAAACCCGGACTACGCGCCGATTTTGACTTGACCGTTACCGGCGCAGATACCGCCGCCCAATGGGGCAGCGGGTTGGTTCCCGTGTACAGCACCCCGGCCCTGGTCGGCGCAATGGAAAAGACCGCCGTGCTGGCACTGGAGGGCCAGATTCCCTTCGGGCAGACCACCGTCGGCGGCCGCATCGAAGTGCGCCACCTGGCTCCCACCCCGGTTGGCATGGCCGTTCATGTTACCGCAGAGTTGGTCGAGGTCGAGGGGCGCAAACTGGCCTTCAAAATCGAGGCCTGGGACGAAGTCGAGAAAATCGGCGAGGCCTCACATGACCGTTTTGTCATCGACCAATCCAAATTCATGCAAAAAGTACGATCGAAAGGCGGATAAGCGCAGGTTTTTACGAAATTCCAACACTTGCCATGCTATAATTTTGCCATCATGAAGCGATTTCTTACCCGACCACCCTGTTAATTTGAAGCCGTAACTGCGTTAATGCAGGCCCAACGGGCCTGTTTTGCGATTCCCCTCGCCAAAGACAAACCAACTCCTGACGACCTCGACGGTGCCTGACGCAGCCGTCTGTTTGCTTTTGCCCGTGGTCCTCCATACGCCTCTGTTCCCGTCTATTTTGAGAACAGAAGGAGAATAACATGGAGACCATTCAGGGCAAAAAGCCCTTTAACTTAACCGAAGAAGCGTTTTCCCGCCGAATTGCGGGATACCAAAATATCTGGCTCGACCTGGGCACCGGCGACGGACGCTTTGTGAGCCAGGCAGCAGAAAGCCACCCTGACCGGTTCATCATCGGCCTGGATGCCTGCCGCGAGAACCTGCGCGAACACTCGCGCCAAAGGCGGCCCAACGCGCTGTTTGTGATTGCCAACGCGCTAGCCCTGCCGCCCGAACTGGACAGGCTGTGCGCGGGCATCAGCATCAATTTTCCGTGGGGCAGCCTGCTGCGCGGATTGCTGGAGGCCGACCCGGCTCTGGTGAGCGGTCTGGAGCGGGTCGCTCTCCCCGGGGCAGATGTCATTGTCCGCTTAAATGCCGGAGCGTTGAGTGATGCCGGCTGGGACGCAGAACTCGGCATCTGGCAGGTCTATGACCGGTTGCTAGGCTGCGGGTTCGCGCCCCAAACGCCCCGCCCGATGAGCGCAGGCGAACTGCGCGCCTGCCCG
>JAGVAO010000015.1 GCA_020060235.1 Anaerolineales bacterium
CCGCGCCGCCGTCCGCGACGCCCGCGCCGCCATCCTGGCCGGTGAACCCGCCGCCTCGAAGGAAGCCGTTTTGGCCGCCATCAGCCGCCTCGACAAGGCCGCTGAAAAAGGCGTTATTCACAAGAACAATGCCGCCCGTCGTAAGAGCCGCCTGATGAAAGCGCTTGCGGCTGTCGACACCAAGTAATCCCGGCTTGTAAACTGTGCATTCAAGCGGGAGCGCCCCAAGCGGCGCTCCCGCTTTTGTGCGTCAAAAATGGGAACAGATAAGGGTATAATCGCCCATCTTTTATTTTCGGTGAGGGTGCAATCATGTTTGAAAAAGAACAGCAGTCAATCGAGGCAAAAATCAGGGATTTCTGCGCGGCGAACGATATTCCGCAGGTCGAGTTGAAGTGGATGCCCATCCCTTTTAGCGGGGAATGGGGCATCAGCACCTCGTTCTTCGCAACCGCTGCTGCCGAGGCCAAAGCCGGGAAAAGCAAGGGGATTCCCGTCCCGGCCCGGGCGCAGGAAATTGCCGAGGCAGCGAAAAACGCTCTCGGGTTGCAACCCGGCATCTCGCGCGGCGAGGCAGTCAAAGGGTACCTGAACCTGTACTTTTCCACAGCGGAGTATGCCCGCCGGGTGGTCGAAACCGTCCTGGCGGACGGTGAAAAGTTCGGGGCCGGACATCCCAAAAACGAGCGCGTGATGGTGGAATATGCCCAACCGAACACCCATCACTCGTTTCATATCGGTCATTATCGCAACACCATTTTGGGCGAGGCCCTGGCGCGGATTGTGGAATTCGCCGGGTTCGAGACCATCCGCGCTTCGTACCCCGGCGACCTGGGCCTGGGCGTCATTACGGTGCTGTGGGCTTACGAGAAGTTTTACAAAGGCCAGGAACCCGCCGACATTCACGAGCGCGGACAGTGGCTGTTGAAAATTTACGCCGAGGCGACCAACCTGCTAAGCGAAAAGGAAGGCAAAACGCCCGCAGAAAAAGCCCAACGCGAGGCCTACGACGCCGAACGCCGCGAAATGTACCGCAAGTGGGACGCGGGTGACGAGTATGTGCGCCAGTTGTGGCTGGAGACGCGCGAGTGGAGCATGCAGGAACTGCGCGACATTTTGGAAATGATGGACGTCAAAATAGATGTCTGGTTCTTCGAGAGCGAAGTGGATGAACCCTCGAAGAAAATTGTCGAAGAACTGATTGCGCGGGGCATTGCCGAAGACGAGCGCCCGACCGGCCCGGTGATTGTCAAAATCGACGAAAAACTGGGGCTGGCAAAGGAAAAGTACCGCGTGGCGGTGATTTTACGCTCAGACGGCACTTCGCTCTACCTGACCAAAGACCTGGCCCTGGCCGAGCAAAAATTCGACGAGTATCACGTAGACCGCTCGGTGTATGTGGTCGATAACCGCCAGAGTTTACACTTCCAGCAGGCTTTCAAGATTTTGGAACTGTGGGGTTTCAAGCAGGCCGAGAAGTGCTACCACCTGGCCTATGGATTTGTCAGCCTGCCCGAAGGGGCCATGTCGGCCCGGCGCGGACGGGTGGTGCTGTTCAAGGAAGTCTACGACGAGGCCATCCAGCGCGTGCTGGCGACAATCGCCGAGAAAAACCCCAACATGCCCGAAGGTGAGCGCCGGGGCGTGGCCCAAAAAATTGGCATGGGCGCGCTGGCTTACTCGATGCTTTCGGTGGACAACAACAAGGATATGGTTTTCGACATCAACGAGGCGCTCAGTTTCGACGGCAAAACCGGGCCGTACATCCAGAATGCGGTCGTTCGGGCGAATTCTATCCTGCGAAAATCGGGAATCGATATTCGAGCATCGAATACTCGAAACTTCGACTATCAACTAACGAATCACGAAATCGAACTTATCGAGCAGATGTCGCGCTTCCCGGCGGTGGTTCAGCAGGCAGCGGAGGAGTACCGTCCGCTGTTGGTGGCGGCCTACGCCTACGACCTGGCAACGGCCTTTCACAGTTTCTACCACGCCGTGCCGGTCTTACAGGCGGACGATGAATCGGTGCGGGCGGCCCGCCTGCAGCTAGTGGCCTCGGCCCGGCAGGCGCTCACCAACGCGCTGCGCCTTCTGGCCGTCAGCGCGCCGGAAGTGATGTAAAGAAAAGAAGTGGAAAGTCGGCAAAATTGCGGCTTTCCACTTCTTTGTTTAATAGTGATAATTGGGTGTCGGGAGAAAAATGAAAAGAACCAATCACTGGATTTTCCACTTTTGTATCTTCGTTTTGTTTTTGCCACTATTTTTGGCATGCTCCAGTCGAAACGATAAAAAACCTTTATTAAATCAAAATCCCACATCAGAAAATTTAGAAAAAGCACAGGTTTATCTCACTGCAACTATCACGCAAAAGCCTACTCCTACATTTACTGCCAAATCGCCAACTCCAACCGCCCAAAATTGGATGAAAGAACAAGTATGCTTAGCAAGAGAAGCAAATATCAGCAATTATAGTTTGGATGGAAAAGTTATCCTTATAGGGCAACAAAGCACTTATGTTCATGATATTTCCACAAGTTCATCAATTAAATTCCCCCGAATATCGGGTGGGTATGTCGGCCTATACAGCGAAGATTTCCATCTTTCTCCAAACGGTAAATGGCTGGCGTATATAGAAAACTATACTAATGAGACATACCAAACTCAATCCAGGCGATTGCGATTAATAAGCGGTGACTTGATACCAATCCTTCCAAGTGGCTGGGATGCCGATTGGCAATGGATATTGGGCTGGATAGATGATAATTGGCTGGCAATCTGGTTGCCTCATCAAGAAGCAGGCACGATTACCGTTCTAAATCCGTTCACCGCGAAAACACAACTGTTATCAACTGGTTTTACTTTTCCTGAATCAAGGTATAAAGCCTCGCCCTGGTATATCTGGGGAAGGCCAAAGCTATTTTTTAGCCCTGATTTGACGAAGGTCATTTTCCCGAATGCAGACAAGGGCGTTCTGTGGGATGTCGTAGCCCAAAAGGAGCTCTGGAGCGGTAATATTTATCAATACGCAGAGAGTGATAATGCAAAATGGTCGCAGGATGGCAAATATGCAGTGATTATTGTCAGTAAGTCATCAGGAGAGAAACTATATCTTTATGATGCCGTAAAAAAGCAAGCAACCCACATTCCCCTTGCAGGATATGAGGGTATCGGAGAGTTCTCTTTTTCCCCTGATGGGCAAAAAATTGCTATATGGGTTACACCTGACTTCTTGGGCTGGGAACCGAAAGAATTAATGGTCATTGACCTTGAAAGAAAAACTATAACGGATACATGTGTTCACAGTTCGGCTGTGGTCACATCGCAACCTGTTTGGTCTTCACTTCACACCAATATGTTTATTACTTCAGTAACTTGGCAGAATCCAGTAAGCGCAGTTGCTATGATAGATTTAAGCAAATATGTTATTACGCCTGTCTTGTTCGACAAAGTTAAAGTTGCTGGTTGGATAACGGAATAAATAAGGGATATACTTTAACTATCCTGAAAGGAGATTCCCATGTCGAACGTATTAACCTGGTACGGTCATGCCACGCTTGGCCTGCAAACCGGCGGCTTCAACCTGTTGATAGACCCATTCTTCAGCGGCAACCCGGCCAGCCCGGTGAAGGCTGACGATGTTGCGGCAGATTTTATCCTCGTTACGCACGGCCACGGCGACCATGTCGGCGATTCGGTTGCGATTGCCGGGCGCACCGGGGCAACCGTCATCGCCAATGCCGAAATCAGCGGCTGGTTTCGCAAGCAAGGGGTCGAAAAAGCCCACGCCCAACACATCGGCGGCGGGTTCAAGCACCCCTTCGGCTACCTGAAATTAACCCAGGCCCTGCACGGCTCTGCCCTGCCCGATGGCGCCTACGGCGGCAACCCGGCGGGTTTCCTGCTGACCACGAACGACGGCAAGAAAATCTACTTCGCGGGCGATACCGGCCTGTTCGGCGATATGAAACTCATCGGCGAGGAAGGGCTTGATTTGGCCGTTCTGCCCATCGGCGACAACTATACCATGGGGCCAGCCGACGCCCTGCGAGCGGTCAAACTGCTCGCGCCGAAAACCGTCATCCCGATTCACTTCAGTACCTGGGGATTAATTGAACAGGATGCCGCCAACTGGGCGGCCCGGGTGGAAGCCGAAAGCGGCTCGAAGGTGGTAGTGCTGCGGCCCGGTCAATCGTGGACTTTGGCCTGAATCCTGTTTCGATAACGGTGGCCAGGCTGGGGGGAGTCCGCGCCCGCGCCTTTATCCAAAACGCTGACGCAGGTCTTATCCTATATTAACAAATCGCCTGTATAATTCACCTGTATTCAAGCGAACATTTCACAGGAGGAAGATATGATTTCCAAAGCAATGCAAGATGCGATTAACGAGCAAATCAACAAAGAGTTGTACTCGTCGTATATTTATCTCTCGATGGCGGCTTATTTCGAGCGCGAAAGCCTGCCGGGTTTCGGCAACTGGCTGCGCATTCAGGCCGAAGAAGAAAACGAACACGCCATGAAGTTGTACAATCACCTGCTTGAACGCGGCGGCAAAGTCGAGTTGAAGGCCATCCCCGCTCCGAAGGTGGACTGGGCTTCGGCGATGGACGCGGTCAAGGAAGTGCTGGCGCACGAGCAGTTTGTGACCAAGTCGATTCACGAACTGTACGAAGTAGCCCTGAAAGAGAAGGACTACGCGGCCCAGGTCATGCTGCACTGGTTCATCGAGGAGCAGGTGGAAGAGGAAGCCAACGCGACCGCCATCCTTGAGAATATGCAGCGCATCGAGGCCCACGACACCGCCATCCTGATGCTCGACCACCGCCTGTCGAAGCGCAAGGACGATTAAGAGCAGAAACAAGGTTAACGTCTGTTAAAGAGCGCCCATTTGGGGCGCTCTTTTTATTATTGGATGTCGTATAATGATTTTGCACATGTTCGAACCTGGAGGCGCTTATGCTTGTCATCGTCAGCGATTTACATTTGGGGGACGGAACTTGCGGCAAATCCATCTCGCCCGGCGCATTTTACCTGTTTGCCAATCGCCTGCGCGAACTGGCTTACCAGGCATCCTGGCGCAAGGATAATACCTACCGCCCCATCGAGAGCATCCACCTGGTGCTGATGGGTGATATTCTCGACCCGCAGCATTCGACCCTGTGGCTCGACACCCAACC
>JAGVAO010000071.1 GCA_020060235.1 Anaerolineales bacterium
GCGCAGGCTTGCAGGAAAAGGGTCTGGCCTGAACCTTCCATACCGGCCAGGCCGATAACTTCGCGCCGACGCACGTCGAGCGAAATATCGCGGATTTGCAGCCGGTAATCTTCCATGCACAGGTTTTCGAGGCGCAAGGCGCTTTCTCCCGGCTCGAAGCAGGTGCGCCCGCCGAAGGTGACAATTTTGCCGAACATCATTTCGACCAGTTTTTCAGCGTCGAAGGGCGGTTCCATCTCGCCGACCAGCCTGCCCTGTTGCAGGACGGCCACACGGTGGCAAAGCGCCTCGACATCTTCCAGTTTGTGCGAGACGAAGATGATGGTTTTGCCCTGGCTTGCCAGGGTTTTGAGGGTCGCAAAGAGTTTTTCTTTTTGGGCGGCAGAAATGCCTGTGGTTGGCTCATCAAGAATGAGCACGCGCGCGCCCAACCACAGAAGGCGCAAGATTTCGAGTTGCTGGCGCTCACCAACGGTGAGCGTTTCGGTGTAAGCGTCGGGGTTGAGATTAAAACCGAATTGTTCAGCCAATTGTTTGAAGTCCCGTTTGGCTGCCGACCGGTCGGGGAACAGCCCGCCGCCTGTGTGGCCGAGGATGAAGTTATCGATGACTGTCAGTGGGGGGAAGTCGAGCGGGTCCTGGTGCAGCATCCCAACGCCGTATTGGATGGCGTCTGACGGGGCGTGGATGGTGACAGGGCGGCCGTCCAGCAGGATTGTGCCGCTGTCGGCCTGGATGAATCCTGACAGGATTTTCATCAGGGTGCTTTTGCCTGCGCCGTTTTCGCCCAGAATGCCCTGAATGACCCCCGCTTCGATGCTCAGGTTGATGTCGTCGTTGGCGTGGACGGGGCCGAAGGATTTGTGAATATGCTGGAGTTCGACGTTCATATTTTTCCCGGCTGGCTCCTGTGGGTCTTGAAAAAAACAGGGGCAGGCCGATTATGACCTGCCCCTGTTTTCATAGGGGCTTATTGCGAAACGCTTTGGCCTTCCATGCCTTCGAGCAACTGCGGCAGGTACCAGACCTGGAAGAAGGTGGCAACTTCACCATCAGCCAGGAAGGGGGTGCCGTCCTGGTAGTTCAGCGGGCCGGTGAAGGGTTCGTAACCGCCAGCCAGTTCGGCGATGAACTGGTCTAACAGGGCCGAATTTTCAGCGGTCAGGGCGTCGCCTTTCAGGAAACCCATGGCCGAGGTGTCGGGGTTGTTCAGGTCACTCCAATTGGGGCCGGGGACGAGGAATTCAGGTTTCCAGGTTCCGGCTTTGGCGGCAGAAATGGCCTCAGCGTAGGAGGGCCCCCAGTTGTAATAGGGAACGCCCAGGCAGATTTCGGGGCCTTCTTCACAAGAGCCGATGTAGTCATACGGCGCGGCCCAAACTTCCATGCCTTCGGCGGCGCGTTTCTTGGCTTCGGTGACGGCTTCGGTGGTGTCAATGCCCGAAATGACCACATCGTAACCGCTGTTGAAGAACTCGTTAGTAACCTGGGTCGGGTCGGAGGTCACGCCGGGGATGTTGAACCAGAAACCAATCCAGGTGACTTTGAATTCCAGGTCTGCGGGGTCGCCACCGCGATATTTCTCCCAGCAGTGCTTGGCGCCCAGGAAGGAAGCGGCGGTATAGCGGCGGGTTTCTTCGTTGATTAATGGTCCAAGGTAGCCAATTTTGCCGGTCTTGGTGGTCAGGGCGGCGGCGCAGCCGGAAATGGCTTTGCCGTATTCCATGTGAACCATGATGTTGCCCAGGTTCGGCAGGCCCTTGTAGTCCTTGCCTTCTTTCCAGGCGAAGTCGCCGGAAGAGTGGATGACGATAATCTCAGGGTGGGACTGCGCAAATTCGAGCGCGCCGTCTTTCATATCGTCAGAGTTGAAGATAACCAGTTTCGCGCCCTGCGAGACCAATTCCTCGGCCAGTTGCGCGGGGGTGGTGCCAGCCCGGTCGGCAGGATTTACTTTGTCGATGTAAACCATCTCGGTGCCGGGAACTTTCTCCTGGACATACAGGCCGGCATCGTAGTGGGCCTGGCTCCAGCCGCGGTCGTTGTACGGGCCGACCAGCAGCATACCGAACTTGAAGGTTTCGTCTTGCGGGGCTGCTGCAGTCGGGCCGCAGGCGGCCAGCACCATCGAAACAACGACGAGCAGTAAGGTGAAACTAAACAACTTGCGCATGGGGTTCTTCCTCCTTGAATGAATGGTGTGAAAGGCTGGCTTTCACAGTTGTTTTTCACTGGCACGGCGTTAGGGATTCTGTGCGAATCTTGTGCCAGGGGCTACCACACCAGCATACTGCATTGCCAGGCAAAGGACAACTGTTGTTATTCGCCCTTTTGCCTGACAAATAGCATATTCCAATTATCGCTTAAATTTCGGCGGCTGGCGTGAAATTTAAGCGATTTTTGCAGATTTTCAACAAAATTCCCGCTGACTGAATTATGCCGATTTTTCGAGTTCGTCGATGTCCTGAATTTGCAGGGTGAGCGCATCCACCGAAACCTGTAACTCGCGCAGCGAAAGGGCGAGCGAGGCCAGCAGGAGCAGCAGGCTGAGCGCAAAAACAACTTTGCCCACCATTGCCAGCCCGGCAAAAAGCAGGAACATGCACAACACGCACAAGAAGAAACTGGAAACGCCCAGGATTTGCATGTTGCGGATGATAACGATGCGATAACGCAGGTTGTGCAACTGGCCGATAATCTTTTTGTCGCGCTCGGACTTATAGCGGCTGTATAGTTCCCGTATCAGCGCGGCCAGGGTCAGGAAGCGGTTGGTGTAAGCCAGCAAGAGCAGTGAAATAGCGGGGAAGAGAAGCGCAGGAGTGGTAAGCGAAAAGTCCATAATTTTGTCGAGTATATTTTCTTTCCCGGTGCGGCGTCATTCTCCGTTTGGGTTATTTTTCAGCCTGCGGTTTGTGCGCGCCTGTCGCGAAAGACCGCCAGGCCCAGCCTGCCGCAAAGCCGAAAATTTGCCCAAGGATGACGGCCTGCAAAAAGGCCGCCAGTCCGCGCCCGTTGAGCCAGGCGATTGCCCCTGGCAGTTCAAATATCAGGTAATTATAGGTCGCCAGTCCGCCCAAAAGGATGAGCATGGCCCATCGAATGGCCCAGCGGGCATCGAGAATTTGAACAAAAAGCCAGTAGGCTGTGCCTGTGCCGCCGACCAGCACCAGCATCACCAGCACCCAGCCGAAAATATTCGGGTAGCCTTCGCTCATCAGCGGATTTTCTCGAACGACCGGCTCAGGCGTAACGATGGGGGTAGGTTCGGGTGTGGCTGTCGGTTCAGGGGTGGGCGTAATCACAAGCACGGTGCCGCCCTCGCTGGTGACGTTCAACAGAATGACATCCGAAACGATGGCCGGTTCGCTCGTCGCCCGGATTTCGACCATCCCGGCCTGGTCGAGGCGGAAGGTTGCCCTGGCGGTTCCCTGGCTGGTGGTGGTCTCGATTTGTTGACCCAGGCCGCTCTCACCCTGGGTCAGCGTAAAGCGGACAACGGTCCCGTCCGGCACTGGCCGTCCGTTGTGGTCAAGGATAACCCCGGTGCGGATGGCGATGCTCTCCCCGGTGCGGATAACCGGTTCAGCCGTCGCTTCAGGCGTGGGTTCGTCGGTCGGCGCTTCTGTCGGGACGGGCAGGTCGAGCAACAGTGGAATGACCTGGTTGGGGTTCGGCGCCATGGCCGAAATCAGGTCGTATCCCAATCCCGGAATGGAGACTGGCGAGGCCCCAATCGGGGTGATTTCCTGGAAGAGAAGCCGCGCCGCGACCTCGATGAACGGCGCGGATTCGCTGTACATGCCATAGTAAGCGCTCAGGTTCGAAATATCGGTTGCGTCGAGGTAATAAGGCGCGCCAAACGAGAACAGCACAACCCGTTTATTCAGGAGCAGGCTTTGCCGCTCCTCGAAGAAACGCCTGAAGGTCTGTTCCTGGGCGCGGCCTTCGGTCAGGTCGAGAATTGAAAACACAATCCAGTTGGCGCGGCGCAGGTTGTTCCCCAACTGGTCTGCCGCAGGGTCGTTGTTCAGGTAAAGCGCCAACTCATCGAGGGAGTGCGAACTCAGGTTGGACGGGGTGACCAGCGCGCCGGTTTGCGGGCCATACAGGGCCAATACCGAGTTTTGCAGCGAATTGGGCGGCAGGATGAACTGCTCAGGGCACTCGGAACATTGCCGGTACGTTTGGGTGTCGTTGATAAAGACAATGTATTCGCGCTGGCCGGGCGGTTCTGGCAGGACAGTTGAAAGTTCGGCGCGCGACGGGCTGAGCAGGCTGGCAGACTGGCGCGCCACTTCAAAGGTCAACTCATTCGATCGGGTAATTTGCTCATCCAGGTTTAAGTCAGGACGTACCAGCGAAAGGCTGAAGTTGGGATAAAGCCGATATTTGAGCGTCAGCAGCCGGCGCACCGATTCGTCCACCCGTTGGGCAAAGGCCGGGTCTTCGCGATATTTTTGTGAGAAGAAGTCCAACACCCTTAAAACTGTTGTGTAGTTATCCAGCATATCGCTGGATTGGATGTTGCCCAGGTAAAGCAAATCGTTACCCGCCAGGAAGGCATCCCGTGCCACCAGGCGCGCCGAAAAGCCCTGCTGGCCGGGGTCGTAGAAACGGCGCACGGCGGGCGTCCCCAGGTCGTCGCTGACGATGATGCCGCCGTTTTGCCGCCAGGTTGCCAGTTGCGGCAGCGACAAAATCTGCCCCAGGGCCTGCTGGTCGAAACTAATCGGGCGGGTGGTTGCGCGGATGTTGCCCTGGAACCCCTGGTAGCGGATGTGCGAGACCAGCAGCCCATCCGCTGTGTTTTCGGGCGCGGGAGCGCTGCCTGTCACGGCAAAGAAAGGCGCCAATTCGGTGTTCTTCAAATCTTCGAGCGAACGGCGCACGGTAGCCACTTCCAGTTCGGTGGGGCGGTCGGTGCTACCCCGGCCCGGAAAATGCTTCACCATCAATGTCATGCGCCCGGCGCTGCCGTTGCGCATCCCGGCAATAAAAGCCCGGCCCATTTCGCCAACCCAATACGGGTCGCCGCCAAAGACCCGGGTGCTTAAATCGGCCGAAATCGAAGGGTTGGGATTGCTCAAGACATCCAGCGAAAGGCCCAGGTACATGTTGAACCCCAGCGCCGACAACTCACGCCCCATCACCTGCCCCGATTCGTTTGCCAGCATCGGGTTCCATGTGGCGCCGATTGCCATCTGGTCGGGTAGGCGCGTCAACCCGGAGTAAATCTCGTCGTTGGGCGGGCCCCCGCCTTCCTGCGCAATCCCCACCCACAGCGGGATGTAGGTGCGCGCCTCGGCCTCGCTGTCGAGGGAGCGCTGCCACTCGACATCCTGCAAGGCCGAAACCAGTTCAAAAGCCCCGGCAACTGTATCCGGCTCGGCAATAAAATTATTGTTCGACGATGTCAGCACCACCCCGCCGACATGATAGTTATAAATCAGGTCAAAAATCGGTGAATCTGGCTCAATTTGCGTGCCATCAAAAGTCACCAGGAACAATTGTCCCACCCGCTCTTCAGGGGTCAGGCGAGCCAGCAATTGCTCGGCCTTTTGGGCCTCGTCGGCCTGGGCCTGAACCGAAAAGCCCGGCCAAGGCAGCGAGGCCAACATCATCAAGAGCAGGAACACCGAAAGCAGGCGCGTTCTCATTGCAAATCCCCCGTTTTTTGCAGGATATCGGCGTGGACTTCGGGTTGGATGTTGCCGCCCGAGAGGATAACCACTGCCCCCGGCGTTTCACTGCCATTCAGGGCCGCCGCGAGCGCGACCGCCCCTGAGCCTTCCACTGTTTCCCCGTAATTTTTCCAGGCGAAGGCCACTGCCCGCGCGATGGCCGCTTCCTCCACCCGGACGATTTCATCGGCCACCTGGCGCACCAGCGGAATGGTAATCGCGCCCGCTTCGACAGGCCCGGTCAACCCGTCGGCCAGTGAAGGCAGGTCGGGCACGCCTTCCTGCGTGTCGCGGGTGAACAGGCTGTGCATAAACGCAGAGTTTGCCGCCTGCACCCCCACCAGCCGGGCTTGGGGGTTGGCCTGCTTGAGCGCCAATCCGACGCCTGAGAGCAGCCCGCCGCCGCTGACCGGCACATACCAGGTTATCTTCGCTGTTTCGGGGTTTTGAGCCAAAATTTCGAGCGCGACTGTCCCCTGTCCGGCAATCACCCCGGCATCGTTATACGGCGAGACGAAGGTCTTGCCGTTTTCAGCCGCATAGCGGATGGCGGTTTCCTCGGCCTGTTCGTAGCCGCCC
>JAGVAO010000077.1 GCA_020060235.1 Anaerolineales bacterium
AACATCCGCTTGCCGTCTGGATTCTTGCCTTCTGGCTGCTCTTCCTGGCCTTTGGCGGTTTATACGGGGGAATTTCCATGCTGCTCGACCCATCCGGGGCCTCGATGCAAATGGAGGCCGTGCTCGACCTCCTGCCCGTTTCCGATTACCTGCTGCCAGGGCTGTTCTTGCTGCTCGTCATGGGGCTTGCGCCGCTGGCGCTCATCTATGGCCTGCTGGCCCGCCCGGACTGGCCCTGGCTGCAATCCCTGTTGCGCCGCTTCGGGGCGCACTGGGCCTGGGTCTGCACGGTTTTGCTTGGGCTGGGGCTGCTGCTCTGGCTCGCCGTCCAGGGCCTCCTGATTGGGTTTCAGTGGCCCATCCAGTACATCACCGCCGCCAACGGCCTGCTCATTTTGCTGTTTGCCTTCCTGCCGCCGGTCAGGGCGCACTATCGTCAATCCCGCAAGCGCAAATTACACCGGTCTGCCTCGGTCGCAAAATCATGAACCAGGTCCTGCTCGACCGCATCAGGGTGATGAACAAATATGTCACCAATAAAATCCTGATTCACATTGCGGGCAAAAAATTTGGGCATTTTGCCATCCTCAACCATGTTGGGCGCAAAAGCGGCAAACATTACCGCATTCCCATCATCGCCGAACCGCTCGAAAACGGCTTCGTCATTGCCCTGACCTACGGCAAAAAAGTGGACTGGTACGGGAACATCCTCGCCAGCGGCGGCTGCGGCCTGCGCTGGAAAGAACGTGACTACGCCCTGGTCAATCCGCGTTTCATTGCGCCGGAAATTGGCCTAAGCGCTTTCCCCAAAACCCTGCGGCTAATCCTGCGCCGCAAAGGCATCCAGTATTACCTGCAACTGGATATTCTTGGACAGACGCGGCCGCAGGCGGTACAATGAAACCCGCCAAAAACCTGCCCAAAGGATGCCTTAATGGAAACCTTCTTCTCTTTTCTTGAAAAACGCGTCGATGACTGCTCCTCGCTCCTGTGCGTGGGACTCGACCCGCATCTCAGCGACCTGCCCGAGCCGACCGCGGCGGGCGCGCTCACCTTTAGCCTGAATCTCATTAAACAGACCGCTCCCTACGCTGCGGCCTTCAAGCCCAACACCGCCTTCTTCGAGCAATTCGGCGCGGACGGTTGGACCGCCCTCCGGCAGGTCGTCGAAGCCGTCCAGGCCGAATCAGACCGCCTGGGTTCGATGATTCCGGTCGTCCTCGATGCCAAACGCGGCGACATCGCCTCGACGGCCGAGGCCTACGCCAAATCCGCTTTCGTGACCCTCGGCGCGCACGCCATTACCCTCAGCCCCTACCTGGGCAAAGACTCCATCGACCCCTTCATCCAGTTCCCCGAAAAAGGCGTCTTCCTGCTTTGCAAAACATCCAACCCCGGCGCGGGCGATTTGCAGGATTTGACGGTCAACGGCCAATCGCCCATGCCCTTATATGAGCATGTCGCCCGCCTGGCCGACACCTGGAACACCGGCAACAACATTGGCCTGGTGGTCGGCGCGACCCAGCCCGAGGCGCTGGCTCGCGTCCGCGCCGCCGCGCCCAGTCTGTGGTTTCTCGCGCCCGGCGTCGGCGCCCAGGGCGGCGATTTGGAGACGGCGCTCAAAGCTGGTTTGCGCAAAGACGGCAAGGGCATGTTAATCCCCGTCTCGCGCGCAATCTCGCGGGCGGCAAACCCGGCCCTGGCTGCCGCCGAACTGCGTGATGAGATTCTAGAAGTCTGCCGCGCTATATTCCTGGCCCGCTAGCGGATTTAACACACAAGGAATTTCCCACCATGACCACCGAATCCCGAATATCCAACAGCGAATTATCCGCCCTGGCCGATGCCCTGCTCGATGCTGGTTGCATCAAGTTTGGCGAATTCACCCTCAAGTCGGGCCTGCTTTCGCCCATTTACATCGATTTGCGCCGCATCATCACCTATCCCGGCCTGCTGCGCCAGGTGGGCCAGGCCTACCTGCCCCTTGTTCGCAGCCTGGACTTTGACCGGCTCGCCGGGCTGCCCTACGCCGCCATCCCGATAGCGACTGCCGTTTCTCTGGCTGGCAACTACCCGATGATTTACCCGCGCAAGGAAGTCAAATCCTACGGCACAAAGGCCGAAATCGAGGGTGATTTCAAGGCTGGCGAAACCGCCCTGGTGATTGACGACCTGGCGACGACCGGCGGCAGCAAGTTCGAAGCCATCGAAAAGCTGACCGCAGCCGGTTTGATGGTCAAAGATGTGGCGGTGCTCGTGGACCGCCAATCGGGCGCGCGTGAAGCCCTTGAACAGGCCGGTTTCCGCCTGCACGCTGTTCTGACCATCCGCGATATGCTCGAACACTGGGAGAAAACCGGCAAGGTGGCCGTCGAAAAAATTGCTGCCACCCGCGCCTTTCTCGAACAGGCCTGATGCCTGCCCGAGATGGCGGCCTCTCATAAATTTGGGGGAGGCCGCCATTTTTTATGCCATAACTCGCTGGGTTGCATGACAAAACTAACTTTGTTTTGCCTGTTGTTTATGAAACAATGAATTATGTTGTCTGTACACTTGTTTGGAACGCCGCGCATCCTGAAAGACAACCAGCTGATAGCCATTTCCCGGCGCTCGGCGCGTACCCTGCTTTTCTATCTCGCCGCCCAGGAAAAGCCGGTTTCACGCGCCCGCCTGGCGGCTTTGTTCTGGCCCGATTTGCCCGAATCAGAATCTCGTGAAAATTTACGCGGCCTGTTGAGCAAATTGCGCCAGGGACTTGCGCCGTGGCAAGGCATCCTGCTGACCCAACAGGAAACGGTCGGCCTGGACTTTAGCAAAATCGAAGTCGATTACCTGCATTTTTGCCAGCAGGTCGAATCGGTTGCCGGCCCGGTTTTTCGCCTGCCGCCCAGGGAAAGCATTTCGCCCGCGCAATATTATGCCTTGCAGCAAAGCATCCAAACTTGGGACGGGCAGGAATTTTTAAGCGGCTACGACCTTTCGAACAGCGATTCTCTCGAACGCTGGCGCACCCAAGTAGCCGCCGAAATTGCCAACCAGGTTCTCGCCATTCTTGAGCGCCTGGCTGAGTATGATATCCTGCACGGGAATTTTGAAAAAGCCGTTCTCTGGCTCTCCCGCGCTGCTCGGCTGGATGATTACAACGATGTCTTGCAAAACCGCCTGGTCGAAACCTGCCTGCTGGCCGGGTTGCAGCCGCAAGCCCGCCAATACTATGAGCAGTTCAAGCAATTCTGGGTTCGGGAGTCGCCGGGCGAGTTGCCCCGGTACTTGTCCAGCCTTGAGTCTCGGGTCTACGCCACCACCCCGGATGTTTTAAGCGAACTCGATAATCGCTGGCCGATTAAAGCCAGCAATCAGATACCCTTTGTCGGCCAGCAGGAATCCATCCTGGAATTGGAACGAGCCTGGCAGGCCGGGGACGCGGTTCTCGTGCTGGGCGAGGCCGGCTCCGGCAAGACCCGCCTGGCGCAGGAATTTTTCCAGCGCATTCGGCCCAATCCGCGCCTGATGCTGGGGGCTTGCCAGTCGCTTGAGGCGAACCAGCCTTTTTCCCCCTGGGTGGGGATGCTGCGCCACGCCGTCCACCCGCAAGAGTGGCGCGACCTGGATATTGTCTGGGCGCGTTCGCTTTCATTGCTGCTGCCCGAACTCTCGGCCTTGCGCGAGGAACTGCCCTCGGCTTACATTCCCAAACCGGAAATCCCCCGCTCGGTGCTGGTAGAGTCCATTCACCAGGTTCTTCTCCTTCTTTCACGCGAAGGCCCGTTGTTTGTCTTTATGGATGATGTCCAGTGGGCCGATGAGACCTCCCTTGCGGTGGTTGCCTATTTGCTGCAAAACAACTTTTTCAGGGCTGGCCGGGGCATGCTCCTGATGGCCTCGCGCCTCGAAGAGCATAATCCCCTGCTCGATTCCCTGCTGCTCTCCGCCGCCAACCAGCGCATCCGCCAGATTCAACTCCCGGCCCTCGAGTTGTCTGAAATCGGCGAGATGTCCGAGGCGGTTTTGGGCCAGCCGCTCCCCGACGCTTTCCTCGAAAAACTCGACCGCGATACGGGTGGGAATCCGTTTTTCCTGCTTGAAATCCTGCAATCCCTGCTCGAAAAAGGCCTGCCCGAAGATTTTTCGCAAATGGATAACCTGCCCCTGCCGCATTCCGTGCATGAACTCATCCAGCGCAGGTTGCGGGCGCTTTATCCCGATGCCCGCGAGGTGCTTTCCACAGCTGCCCTGATTGGCAGCCAGTTCAGCCTGAATTTAATCGAGGACGCGACCCACTTCCTGCCCGAAGTAACCGCTCGCATCCTGGACGAGCTGGAAAGGGCGCGTTTGTTGCTGCCGGTTCCGGTCGACCCGACCATTTACGGCTTTCCGCACGAGAAGATTCGCGAAAGCCTGCTGGTGGAAATCAGCCCGGTGCGCAAGCGGCTCTTTCACCAGAATATTGCCCGCGCGCTCGAAAAATCCCTCGGCCAGCAGACCGGGCCGCAGGCCGCCACCCTTGCATATCATTATGAACAGGCCGGGAATTCCCCGAAAGCCTTTGAGTATTGGAGCCTGGCCGGACGCCACGCCCATCGCCTGGCATCTTTTCGCGAGGGGTTGGCTGCCTTCGAGCGCGCCCAGCGTCTGATTGCGCGCACTCCCGGCCTGGACGAGCAGGATATGTACCGGCTTTACGCCGCCTGGAACGACGCCCTCTTCCAGAACGACCAGCCCCAGGCGCTTAAGCGCATCAACCAGTCCTTGCTGGCCCTGGGACAGGAACGCCAGAGTTCGCTCTTGATAGGCACGGCCCTTTCTGGCATGAGCGACGCCTATATGGCTGAGAATGATTTCGAAGCGGCCCTGAAAAGCATTCAGGAAGCGCTGGAGTATGTGCGCTTGAGCGGCAATGACTACGAAATGGTGCGCACGCTCGACCGGGTCGGTGTTTATCATTACATGCTTAACCGCTTGCCCGAATCCCAGCCCTATTTCCAGCAATCGCTCGAAATCAGCCGCGATTCGGTCGATTCGCTGATGGTTTTCCAGCGGTGCAGCACGCACTATCAAATCGCCATCACCACCACCCTGTCGGGATACCCGGTGCAGGGGCTGGAATATGCCCGCAAAACCCTCGACGACGCCATCCGCGCTTACCATCCTTATGGACAGGTGCTGGCCTATTCGGTCATGGGCCTGGCCTATTACCTGATGGGCGACTTTGAAGCGGGGGTTCAGGCGTGCCGGCAGGGGGTCGAATTCGAATATACACAGGCCTGGCGCATGTTGGGCTACATCAGCAGTTACTATGCCATGAACGCAGCCGAGATGGGCCAGGTTGCCACCGCCTGGGAATATGCCGAAAAAGCGATAGAGATAGGCAAGCGCCAGGGGCATGGGGAAGTTGCCGGGCTGGGTTACAAGGCCATGGGCGATATTTACCTGTATATGGAATCATACGATGAAGCCCTCCGGTCATATCAGCGCGGACTAAATGCCGCAGGTGAGCATTTTGTCGCCCTTGAAAACATGCACCGCCTGGGCTATTTGCTCTACAAGCAGGGACAGGTTTCCATGGGGATGGAGTATGTTCAGCAGGTGCTGGATGCCTCCTGCCAGGGCAGCCTGTGGAGCATTCATTTCCTGGCCCTGATTAACCACCTCGAAATTTTATCTACCGAGAACAGGCTCGATGAGTTCGAACAGGCCGCGGGCAGCCTGGCCGCACAATCCATCGAGCGCATGGGGCAGGACATGACCCGGTTTTTCCGCCAGCGGATGCAAATGGGCCGGGCGCTGCGCGAAAAGGATTTTAGGCAGGTACTGGAACTGGCAGGCGCGACCCTGCCCTGGTATCGGCAAAGGAAAATGGTCTGGCGCGAATTGGAATGCCTGGGCATGGCGATGACCGCCGGGAAAAATCTCGGGCAGGGCATCCAGGCCGAGGCCGAGAGAATAAACTTTTTGCTTAATCAGGTTGACGAAAATGTCATAAACGCATCCTTAAGGCCGACCTGGGAGGCTTTCAGGCAAAGAATCTTGCAGTTTTGAGAGTTTTTTGTCCACGTTTCGTCTACGCCCGGCGTGTAAAATGACATCATAAATAAGCCATTTGTGCGCGGGACCCAGGGACCCCGCAACAGAAGCCGATAGTGGAGTACATCTTTACTTTCGGCTTCTGTAATTAATATGGCGTTTCTAACCCAAACTTTACCCAAAACCTACCAAAACTTACATTGCAAAGCCCGTTTTGTCCTGTAAAATAGCCGTTAATCTATTTCAGGACAAAAAAATGCTGCGTAAACAAATCCAACTCGGACTTCTGCACGTCGCTGTCGCCATGACGCTTGTGCCGATTAATTCGACCCTTAACCGGGTGATGATTAAGGAACTGGCGATTTCGGCCACGCTGGTGGCGATTCTCGCTTCCCTGCCCTATCTCTTTTCTCCCATGCAAGTGGCGATTGGCTCTTATTCCGACCGCCACCCGATTTTTGGATTTCGCCGCAGCCCCTACATCCTGCTGGGGCTGGTTTTGTGCGTTATCGGGGTTGCCGTTGCGCCGCAGGTTGCTTTTCTGATACATGAATATTCACTGCCTGGTATCCTCGTCGGGCTGCTGGCTTTTGGGGCCTGGGGCATGGGCTATAACTTCGCGGCGGTGTCGTATTTCTCGCTGGCAACTGAACTATCGGGCGAAAAAGCGCGTGGGCGCACCATCGCCATCATGTTTTTTATGATGATTTTGAGCATTATCTTTACCTCGCTGCTGGTCAGCCGCATAGTCGACCCGTACAGCCCCGAAGCGATGCAGCAGGCCTTCCTGGTGGTTGCCCTGATTGCGCTGGTTCTTGGTTCGCTGGGCCTGGTTCGCCTCGAGAGCCGCAAGGCGCAGGGAGAGTCGCCCAGCCAGGAACATTCCATTTCAGAAATGGTGCGGGTCATACGAAAAAGCCCCCAGGTGACGCTGTTCTTTTTCTATCTGTTTCTGCTGTTGATAGCCCTGCTCAGCCAGGACATCCTGCTCGAACCGTTTGCCGCCAAAGCCTTTGATATGAGCGTGCAGGAAACCACGCGCATTACTTCCATTTGGGGCACGGCCAATCTGCTGGCCATCCTGTCTGTCAGTGTTCTGGAAAGATACATCGCCCGAAAAACAGTCGCACAAATGGGCAACCTGATTGCGCTGGGTTCCTTTCTGGTTATCATTGCCAGCGGATACACACACAGCGCCGCCGTCTTCTATCTTGGGCTTGTCTTCCTTGGTATTGGGACGGGCATATCGACGGTCGCCAACCTTTCGCTGATGTTCGACCTGACCGTTCCCGGCTACATCGGCCTGTTTATCGGCGCGTGGGGGGTTGCCAACGCCATGTCGCGCCTGGCGGGTAATATGCTTGCCGGTGTTGTCCGCGACGTGGTGGACTTGATGGCCTCAAGCAATTTATCAGGCTATATTATCGTTTTCGGCATTGAGGTGCTTTTGCTTGCGATTGCCGCCATCCTTCTCACCCGTATCGATATTACCGCCTTCCATCGCCAGGTTGCCCCGCCTCCGGTTCTGGAACGCGCCGCCCTGGCCGATTAGGATGGAAAACATGATGCAGACGCGACAACAACCCGATACCTGGCTCAAACTTACCGAGGTTGCCCGCATCCTGGGTGTGCATTCTTCCACCGTCCGCTTGTGGTCGGACAAAGGCATCCTGCCGACCCACCGCACTTCGGGCGGACATCGCCGCTATCTCAAGTCTGAGATTGAACTTTGGCAGGAATCCACCCGCGAAACCCCCGAATTGCAGCCCGCCAGCGCAATGCAGAGCGCCATCGGGCAGGTGCGTATGCAAATTGCCGATGGCCGCCTCGAAGCCGAACCCTGGTACCAAAAGCTGGACGAACCGGCCCGCTCGCAATATCGCACCAGCGGCATGACCCTGGTGCGCGGATTAATGACCTATATGTTTGGGGGAGAGTCTGAAGCGGCCAGCGAAGCCTATGCCCTCGGCTATGAGTACGCCTCCCGCGCGCGGCGCTGCGGTTTGAAGGCCGTAGACGCCACCCGCGCCTTCCTTTTCTTTCGCAATATCCTGTTGGAAGCGATGATTAACGCCTACGATGGCGCGCATGTGCCGCCCGGCCTGGCCTGGGGGAAAATGCTGACCAAAATGCACAACTTCACCGACCTGATATTGGTTAACCTGCTGCAAACCTACCAAACCCTTGAAGAAGCGCGCCTTTAATTCCCCAAAAAATCATTAATCACGCCGCAGGCGCGCGCCGCAATCGCGGCAAAAACGGTCGCTATCGGCGGCGCGTTTGCCGCACTGCGAACAATACACCTGTCCATCCGGCTGGCGGGTGGCAACGGTGTGCCGTTTGCGCGGCGCTTCACGCCTTGCCTGCCTGTTGCGGCCCGACTGCCAGTATAAAAACAGGCTTCCAACCACCAGAATCAACCCCAGTCCACCCGCCAGGTATGGCAGGGCCTGGGTGAGCGACATGGTGCTGCCCTGGGCCTGTTCGATACCGGGCATGGCGGCTGGCGGTTGGTCGGCTGCGCTCAAGCGTTCGTCATCTTTTTCATATTGCAGGGTCAGGTTGAAGGCCTCCCCGGCGGGCAGGTCTTTGAATTCGCCCTGGGCATAAATAAAACCGTCCGGCCCCGGCAATTCGCTCAAGGCTGGCAGGGTTTGCAGGTTGCGCGCCCCGACCGCTTTCTGCACCAGCACTTGCAGTGTCCCGACGGCGTAATCACCCGGCCAGTTAAGCCGATACAGACGCATAATGCCGTTTCGCTCCAAAGGCGCGTAATATTCCACCCGGTAAAAAACTGCCTCGCTAATGTTCAAAGTCAAGACGTCGTACTCGCCCTCGAGCACAGGCGGCTCGTAAGGCTCGTTCATCAATCCCTGGCTGGTGCTTTTGGCAACTGCAAAAATATCCCCGTTTTGCGGCACACGAATCTTAATGGTTGCGGGGAGGGATTCCTGCGCCACCCTGAAATCATAAATCACCAGGGCTGCCGGTTGGTCGTACTCGGGCCAGATTTGAATAACCAAATCCTGGATGACCGGACTGGCCTGCGCCGCAGCCGGGCCAGCCGCCGCCAACCCCAGGCAAAGTATTGCCACAACCAACAATATAGTTTTCCGCATTTGAAAGCCTCCGGGCAAATTTTAAGCAGGCCCGAATCTTACCACGAACCCAATGCGCGTACCAACTGCCACATTGCCCGGTTCAGCGGGGCAAAATCCCCGCCCAATCGCGCCACCGCGCCATTAATCGCATCAATCTCGGTTGGCGCGCCGCGCAAGACATCCTGGTACATCGAAGAAAAATTGCTGGCTGTGCGCCGGGCGACCTGCTCCACAACCGCCACCGGGTCATCAAACGGGAGTTCGATACCCTGCATGGCCGCCACCTGCGCCGTCTCACGCGCCAGCGCGGCCATCATCTCGTGCGCGGGCGGGCTTTCGAGCAGTTTCCCATTGGGGATTTGGAACAATGCTGTCAGGGGATTTATCGCCGAGTTAACCACCAGTTTGCCCCATAAAAGGCTTTCAACCGCATCGGAACGTTCCACCCGCAGCCCGGATTCCGCCAAATGAGCCGCCAGCACATCCAGGGCGGGGTGCGCCTCCAGCGTCGTCACGCCCTCGCCGCCGGGGCGGGCGTGGCCGGGGCCGAGCAGGGTCGCACCGAGGGTGGTGACAGCCCCTTTAACGCGCTCCAGGCCGAGGGCCGCAGCGAGCGCTTCGCGGTTGCCGAGTCCGTTTTGCAGGCTGATGGCGATTCCGGCATCCGAAAGGCATTCTGCCAGTTGACGGGCGGTTCGTTCCGTCTGCCAGGACTTGACCAGTACCAGGGCCAGTTCGGCGCCCTGGCATTCGCGTGGGTCGCTGACGGCGCGGACGGGGTAGGCCGCCTCGCCCAGTTTTGCGCCATGCGCGTTGAGCGCGTCAATGCCAGCCTGCCACGAGCCGAGCATCGTGACCTTAAGCCCAACGGCAGAAAGGCGCGCCGCGAAAAATGTCGCCAGCGCGCCTGTGCCGCAAATCAGGATGGAATTAGTCTTGGAGACCACGCAAGAACTCGTCCCACTCGGCCTCGGGCATGCTTACGGTGTGCTCCGGGGCAGGGAAGCGCCGGGTCTCGACATCGTCGATGTACGCGCCGATGGCGCGCTGCATGTCGGTGTGCAGGTTGGCGTATTTTTTGACGAACTTGGGCGTGAAGCGGTCGAACAGGCCAAGCATGTCGTGGGTGACGAGTACCTGGCCGTCACAGCCCGCGCCCGCGCCAATGCCGATGGTCGGGATTCTCAGGCGTTTTGAGACATATTCCGCCAGCCGGGCCGGGACCGATTCAAGCACGATGGCAAAGCATCCGGCTTCTTCGAGCGCCAGGGCGTCTTCGAGCAGTTTGCGGGCGGCAGCGGCGTTTTTGGCCTGCGGCTTGAATCCGCCCAGTTGGTTGACCGACTGGGGCGTCAGGCCGAGATGGCCCATGACGGGAATGCCTGCGCTGACGATGGCGCGAATGGCCGGGACGCGTTCCGCACCGCCTTCGAGCTTGACCGCGTCCATGTTGCCCTGTTGCAGGAAGCGCCCGGCATTGCGGACAGCCTCCTCGACCGAGACCTGGTAAGACATGAACGGCATATCTCCGACCAGCAGCGCGAATTTTGCGCCGCGCGCCACCGCCCGGCTGTGGTGGAGCATGTCCTCCATCGTCACCGAGAGGGTGTTTTCGTAACCGAGCACAACCATCGCCAGCGAATCGCCGACGAGAATCACATCAACCCCGGCCTGGTCAACCGCCAGGGCAGAGGGGTAGTCGTACGCGGTCAGCATCGAAATAGGCTCGCCGCGTTCTTTCTTCTGGCGCAGGGTCAGGGTGGTGACTTTTTTGCGCGCCGTTTGGGATGTGTTGAATGTAATCGTTGGGGTGGACATTTGGGTACCCTCCGTGTAAGGTAGGGGCCTCGTTCTGCGGTCTTTTTTACAGGAGTCCAAAGTCTCTGACTTTGGTGGCAAAATCGGGAGATTTTGCACTCCATTGGTAATCCGCATCGGACAGCCGTTGGTGAATAAGATTGTTCGCGCCCGTCGCGTTCGCAGAGATACACGCGGACAAATCCATTATACCCAATCTTCCATTGGGTTGCGTTTTGGCCTATAATGTTTTATAGAATTCATACAATTCCCCGGCAGCCAGTGGCAGCCAGGAAAGGAGAAAGAGTGATGAGACAAATTTTTGGTTTCTTAATTGGGATTTTCGTTGGTTGGCTGTTCGGCTCGACAATCGCGATTTTGCTGGCCCCCGAATCGGGTGAGGAACTGCGCGGACGCCTGCGCGGGCGCGCCTCCGGGTTTATCGAGGAAGTTCGCTCGGCGGCCAACTCCCGCCGGGCCGAACTGGAGCATCACCTGGAAGAACTGCGCGCGCCCAGGGCATAAGTTGCTCGCTTTGCAGTCCGACATTGAACACAGGGTCTGTTTCCCCTGTGTTTTTGTTTGCGGTACAATCGGGGAGACATTGGGACATATCTTGCCCGGTGATGAATATAAGAAGGAGAAACCATGAGCGATATTTTGAAGGTTGAAGACGGGCAGGTGGTGGCAATGGATTACACCCTGCGCGTGGATGGCGAGGTTGTGGATACTTCCGAGGGGCATGAGCCGCTCGAATTTTTGCAGGGCGTCGGCAGCATTATCCCCGGCCTGGAGCGCGAGTTGTACGGTATGGCGGTCGGTGAGAGCAAGAAGGTGGTTGTCGCGGCGGTGGATGCCTACGGCGAGTTTGACAAGGAAGCCCTCGTCGAGGTGCCGAAGGGCGAGTTCCCGGCCCAGGTTCCGCTGCAATTGGGCATTGGGCTGGAGGTGCAGGCCCAGAACGGTGAAACCCTGCACGGGCGGATTTCAAATATTGGCGACGAAACGGTGGAACTGGATTTCAACCATCCGTTGGCGGGCAAGGAATTGCATTTTGATGTGACCATCGCCGCCCTGCGCGAGGCCTCGGACGAGGAATTGCTGCACGGGCATGTGCATGGTGACGGGCACGAACATTAAGAAGATTGGTTTGTGAATAACAAAAAACTCCGCATTGGCGGAGTTTTTTTGTAGGGCGAGATACTATCTCGTCCTGCGCTATACGAAGGCAAATAAAACGACTGCCACCCCGCCCAGGGCGCAGGCGAAGTTGACCCGGTCGTTATCCAGCCATGAAAATCCGCGTTTGAGGGCGGTTTCGGTTCCGCAGGTGTGGGTGGGGTGGCGTTCGGTCTCTTTATCGCAGGCCGGGCAAAGGTAAATGGCCTGGACGGTCGCGCCGAGGAAACTGTCCACGAGCGAACCGGCCAGCCCGGCGAAAGTAACCCAGAGGGTGAGCGAGAGTCCGTTTAATGGCGAATCGGTTACAGGTGAGAGCGTTCCGGCCAGAATGCCGATTAAACCGGCCCCGGCCAGGGCGGCGAGGGTGCCAAACAACGAGATTCCGCCTGAAGTGCCTTTTTCCACCACTTTGTTTAAATTCGTCATGATGCGCGGCGGGTGCGGACTGAGCACGCCCAACTCGGTGGCCCAGGTGTCGGCGTTGACGGCGGCCAGCGCGGCGGCGAAGGCCAGCCAGGGCCAGGCTTCGCCGGGGAAGAAGAACGACAGCCCGGCGAAGAGGGTCGCCAGGCCGCCGTTGCCGAAGACTTGTCCGGCGTCGCGCTGACTGCCTTTGGAGAATTTCTCGTTTAGGCCGCGTTTGCGTTTTTTGAAGGCCCGCGAGAGGGCGCTGGAACTGATGAAGAAGGCCAGGAGCAGGACAGCCCAGCGCCAGCCCCCGATTCCAAAGATGACGGTGCCGACCAATGCTGCGGCGAATGCGCCGGAGCGCGACAGGCTGCGGGCGCGGTAGGCCAGCGCGGCGATGAGGACGGCAAGGAAAAAGCCAAGCGCGAGTTGGGCGGGTTGTTCAGGCGGCATTGAGCAGGAAGAAAACGGCAATCAGGAAAAGGACGGAAGAAAAAGTGCCGGATAGCCAGAGCAGGTTGGCCAACAGGTGCAGGTCCTGGCGGCGGTAGAAGAACAATCCGAGCAGCCAGCCGCCGGCAAACAGGATGGCGCTCAGGAGCGGCAGGAGAATCAATTGCGTGCCGGGGACGGGGTCGAGTGGGGCGCGCAGGGCGTCGAACCCAAGCGATACCTGGGGCAGGCCGGGCAGGGCAACGCTGACCCACAGGAACAGGCCGATGTTAATAAACAGGCCGAACAGCCAGGCATAGCGGGTTATCGGATTTTGCCAGGCATTGGACATGACAAACGAAGGGTATTGCGAGTGCGACTGTCCCGGCGCGAGACTGCCCATTTCCATGGTGCGCTGGAAGGCGAGCACAAAGGCCGCCGGGTCAGCGGGCGAGAGGGCATAGATGCGGCGGGCGGTGGCGACCAGCAACAGCCCGTCCGTTTCGGATGCCAGGAATTCGACCGGGCCGAGGTCGGGCTGGTGAGTGACGCCGAGCAATCCGCCCCACAGGCGGAACAACGGCAGGCGCAGCGGCGCAGGCAACTGGCTGACCGGGCGCACCCATTCGACATCCGAAATCGGGATGTCTTCGACGCGCATGCCCCAGACGATGTGCAGGTTGTCGCGGTCGAGGCTGTATTCGGCGCGAATCAGGGCATACAGGCGGTAGCCCAGCACGGGCAGGCTGAACAGGCAGGCCAGCAGGAGCAAGACAAAGCCTGCAAAGGCCGCGTTCAGGGCTGCGCCGTACAGGCTGAACCCCGCCCAGCCAGCCAGGGCCAGGAAAATGGCAATCAGGGCGGCGTGGACGACCAGTCCGCGCTGTTTGGGTGGGGGGAAGGTGGTCAGGGAGGGCATGGGCTTGTATCAACCTGCAACCGCCTGAAGGCGGCGGTACAGGGTTACATCAACTCGGCGCGGATGGACTGGCAGACGTACTCGACCTGCTCTTCAGTCATCACGCCGCTGAAAGGCACGGCCAGGCCGCGGCGGCCCAGGTCTTCGGTGACGGGGAAGTCGCCATCGCGCCAGCTAAAACGCTCGACCATGTAAGGCTGGGTGTGAATCGGGACAAAGTACGGGCGCACCGGCACGCCGCGCGCTTCGAGACGTTTGGCGAAATCGGCGCGGTCGATTTTGGCATCCAGGCGGATGACGTAGACAAACCAACTCATCCGTGTGGTGGATGAGGCGATATGCGGCAGTTCGAGGCCGGGGATTTCGGACAAGCGTTCGGCGTACCACCCGGCGACTTGCTCCCGTTTCGAGAGAAGTTCATCGAGCCGTTTCATCTGCTCCGCGCCCATAGCGGCCGACATTTCATCGAGGCGATAGTTGTAGCCGAGGTAGGTGTGCGAGAGCCAGGTGTCGCCGGGGGCGCGTCCCTGGTTGCGCAGGGCGCGCATGAAGTCGGCGGCTTTGTCGTCACTGGCAATGACCACACCACCCTCGCCGGTGGTGATTTGTTTGTTGGGGTAAAAGGCAAAAATGCCGTAATCGCCCAACGTCCCGGCCTGGCGTCCCTTGTAGGTTGCGCCGAGGGCTTCGCACGAATCTTCGATAACGGCCAATCCGTGCTGGCGGGCGACGGCGTTGATGGCGTCCATGTCGGCGGGTTGGCCGAAGACGTCAACGGGCAAAATCGCTTTGACCGTTGACCGTCGACCGTCGACCATCGATGTGCGCGGCAAATACTTCCCGATATTCCGGGCCGCATCTGCCACCTGTTCCGGGTCGATGTTGCCGGTCTGGGGGTCGACGTCCACGAAGACGGGGATGGCGTTCTCGAAGAGCAGGGCGTTGCTCGAAGCGACAAACGAGAACGGGGTGGTGATGACCAAATCGCCGGGGCCGATTCCGGCGGCGCGGACGCACAGGTGCAAGCCAGCCGTGCCGGAGTTGACGGCGATGGCATGTTTGGCCCCGGTCAGCTCGCGGAAGGTTTGCTCGAAGCGCGGAATCTGCTGGCCCATACTCAGGATGGGGGTGTTGATGACATCGATGACCGCCTGGCGCTCGGCGTCAGTCAGGTCGGGGGAGGACATGGGAATTTTCATGGGGTTAGAGAATTGGAGAATAGAGATTGG
>JAGVAO010000087.1 GCA_020060235.1 Anaerolineales bacterium
CAGCAGGCCGGGGGCGCGCCGGGCCGACAGGATGTAGCGTTTGCGCGCCTCGACCGCGCTGACGACCGGTTCGAAGCGCGTGCCGATGGCCTCGCCCGCCGCCAATCGCAGCAACACGTCCGGCGTTTTGCCGTTGGCGATGACGCAGGCCGTGCCGGAACGGCGCGCCAGGTCGGCCGCCTGGATTTTTGTCAACATGCCGCCCGTCCCCAGCCCGGATTTTGTGCCGCCGGCTGCCTGCCAGACGGAGGCCGGGATTTGCTCGTCGGCGATGACGCGCACCAGTTCGGCGTCCGGGTTGCTGCGCGGGTCGGCGGTGAACAGGCCGTCCTGGTCGGTCAGCAGGATGAGCGTATCGGCGTCGAGCAGGTTGGCGGCCAGGGCCGAGAGATTGTCGTTGTCGCCAACGCGGATTTCCTCGGTTGCCAGCGTGTCGTTCTCGTTGATGATGGGGACGACTTTTTGTTGTAATAATGCCGCCAGCGTATTGCGGGCATTGAGGTAACGCCGCCGGTTGCCCAGGTCGGCGCGGGTCAGCAGCACCTGGGCAACGGTCAGTCCGTACAGCCCGAAAATTTGCTCATAAAAAGCCATCAGGCGCGGCTGTCCGACGGCGGCCAGCATTTGCTTGGCGGGGATGTCCTTGGGCAGGTGCGGAAAGCCCAGTTTTTCGCGACCTGCAGCAATTGCGCCCGACGAAACCAGCACAACCTGGTTGCCCGCGGCGTTGAGTTGCGCAATCTGGCGCGCCAGGTCAATCATCAGCGGCGGCGCGAGCCGGGATGTACCGTTGGTCAGGGTGGACGTGCCGAGTTTGACGACGATTCTCATAATAGCGCACGAGGATACCCCGGAAAGGAACATTGTCAAGGTGTATGCTATAATTTTTTCGTAAATGACCCACCCTTGGAACCAACTCATCGCCCAACTCCCCAACCCGCACTTCCTGCAAACCCACGAGTGGGGGCAGGTCAAGGCCGCCTACGGCTGGCAGCCGCATTACCTCGTTTGGGATGATGCGGGATGTACCGTTTCGACGGATTTTCCTGCCCTTCCGCGGCAACCCGTTAAAGCGGCGGCGCTGGTGCTGAAGAAGACCGTTCCCGCCGGCGGCCTGGCTGCCCGTTTAAGCATTCTGTACGCACCCAAAGGCCCGCTACTCAACTGGGGCAATACCCCGCTGCGGACGCGCGTTCTCGACGATTTACAGCGTTTTGCCCGTCAGCAGGGAGCCATCTTCCTGAAACTCGACCCGGACGTGGTGCTGGGAACCGGCGTCCCTGGCACCGAGACAGAGATAGCGGAACCAGGCGGCGAGGCCGTTCGTGAGGAACTGTCCCGCCGCGGATGGCGATTCGCCACAGACCAGATTCAGTTCCGAAATACGGTCATGGTCGAGGTCGGTACATCCACAGAAGAAGAAATATTAGCCCGCATGAAGCAGAAGACGCGCTATAACGTGCGCCTTGGCCCGAAAAAGGGCGTCTCTGTGCGCACAGGCAATAAAGACGACTGGCCGATGCTCTACAAAATGTACGCCGAAACCAGCGTGCGCGATGGCTTTGTGATTCGGGATGAGGAATATTATCGCAAGGTGTGGGCGTTGTTTTCGCCAGATGTCGAAGGTCAAAGGTCTCCGATTGCAGAGCCGCTCATCGCCGAGGTGGACGGCGAGCCGGTGGCGGCGATTTTTGTCTTTGCCTTTGCCGGGCGGGCCTATTACGTCTACGGCATGAGCCGCGAGGCGCACCGCGAAAAGATGCCGACCTACCTGCTGCAATGGGAGGCGATGAAATGGGCGAAGGCGCATGGTTGCACGACCTACGACCTGTGGGGCGCGCCGGATGTGTTCGATGAGAGCGATTCGATGTGGGGGGTTTTCCGCTTCAAGGATGGTCTGGGCGGGCAGGTGGTGCGCACGCTGGGCGCCTGGGACTACGCGCCCAACCCGTTCTGGTATGCGGCTTATACCAAATTTGTGCCGATGGTACTGGATTTGATGCGCTCGCGTGGGCGTTCCAAAACCCGCCAGCAATTGGGTGGTTGACCTTTTTGCCGGGAGGACTCGATGACAGTCGAATTGATGCGCCGCATTTCCTTTTTTAGCGATTTGCCTGAGAGCGATATTCCCCTGCTCGCAAGTGTGCTGACGGTCAGGGACCTGGCTGAGGGCGAAATCCTGTTCCGCGATGGCGACGAGGGCGAGGCCCTTTTTGTGGTCGTCGAGGGCCTGCTGGATGTTTTGATGGGGGAAGGAACTCCCGACGAAAGGGTAGTGGCCCAGCGTAAGCAGGGAGAATATGTCGGCGAAATGAGCCTGCTTTTGCCCGGCGGCAAACGCACCGCCGCGGTTCGCGCCGCTTTGAAGACCCGCCTGCTGGTGTTGACCCGGCCCGATTTCGAGTCGCTTGTGCAGCGCCGTCCGGGCCTGCTTATTGCCATCGCGCAGGTTTTGAGCGAACGTCTGGATGCTTCCAGCACCGCCGCTTATCATGAGATTGTTGCCAAGAATCGCGCCCTGCAACAGGCTTATGACGAATTAAAGGCCGCCCAGGAACAAATTATCGCCAAAGAAAAACTTGAAAAAGAGCTGCAACTGGCGGCTGAAATTCAGATTTCGATTTTGCCGAAGCAAATGCCCGATTTGCCGGGTTTTGGCTTCGGCGCGTTCATGGACCCGGCCCGTGCCATCGGCGGCGATTTTTACGACCTGTTTCGCATCGACGAACACCGCGTTGGCGTCCTGATAGGCGACGTGGCCGATAAGGGCGTTCCTTCGGCGCTGTTTATGGCGCGTGTGCATGCCCTGATTAGCGCGGAGGCTTTCCATTGCGACCAGCCGGGCGAGGTCTTGCGGCGGGTCAATCGTTACCTGTTTTCGCGTGAGGAAACCGACCTGTTCATTACCGGCATCTATGGCATGCTCGACAACCGCAACGGTGAATTTTCCTATGCCCGCGCCGGTCATGAAATTCCGCTTTTGCACGAGACGGGGCAAGGCTCGCGGGCAATTCCGGGCGGGCGCGGACAGCCGCTTGGCATTCTCGACCCCATCCTGCTCGATGAGCAGGTGGTCGTCATTCCGCCGGGCGGAACCCTGATTCTTTTTTCGGACGGCATGGTCGATTGCCGCAACCCGCAGGGTGAGCCGTTTGGCTATGACCGGCTGCGCGAAACGTTCGACCGTTGCGTTGCCCAATCCGCTGCCCGGACGAGTGAGGCGCTCGAATGCGCCTTGCTGGAGTTTCGCCAGGATGCCGAACAGGACGACGACGTGACGCTGGTGGCGATTGGGCGGGAGGGATAATTATCATGAACAAAATCAGCATTCCAAAAACTGCCCGAATCTTATTCACCCTGGCCGCGCTTTTTTCGATTGCCGCCGGGGTGGTCTTTTTCGTGAGCGCATCGGCAATTGATGTTGCCATCCGGCTGGGGATAAGCGCCGCGCTGGTATTGCACGGTATTCTCCTTTTTGCCTTTGGCTGGCTGATTGGGCAAACTTCGCCGCGTTACCCGCGCCTGGCGGCCGGATTTGTCTTCCTGAGCCTGGTCGCCTTCATCTTTGACGACCTTGGCCCGGTCGATTTCGCAGCAATGGGCTTTTACCTGCTTCTGTTTGTGCTTTGTGTCAGGGTTTATTTGTCAATAAAGGAAAAGCCATGAACCAAATCCCTCGCCTGAGTATTGCCAACCTACCGACTCCCATCGAGGCCCTGCCGCGCCTTTCGGCGCACCTGGGCGGGCCGCGCCTGTTCATCAAGCGCGACGACCTGACCGGCCTGGCCCTGGGCGGCAACAAAACCCGCAAACTGGAGTTCCTCGTCGCCGAGGCGCAGGCCAACGGCGCAAAAACGCTCATTACCGCCGGGGCGTTGCAATCCAACCATTGCCGCCAGACTGCCGCGGCTGCGGCCAAATACGGTTTCGAGTGCATCCTGGTTTTAAGTGGACAAAAACCAGATGCGCCAACCGGAAATTACCTGCTCGACAACCTGTTCGGGGCTAAATTTGTCTTTGTCGAGCATCGCGCCGACCGTGACCGGATTCTGCAAGAGACCTTCGACCAGGCCTGGGCGGACGGAAAGCGCCCGTACCTCGTCCCGTATGGCGGCTCGAACCCGACCGGGGCTTTGGGATACGCCTTCGCCGTGCAGGAATTTCTCGGCCAGGGGCTGGATGCCGACTGGATGGTCTTCGGCACCTCCAGCGGCGGGACTCATGCCGGGCTTGCCCTCGGGAAGCGGGCCTTCGGCTATAACGGGAAAGTGCTCGGGGTCAGCATCGATGAAAGCGAGTCCTGGCTCAAGGCGCACGTCTCGGCCCTGGCAACGGAAGCCAGCGACCGGCTTGGAACGCCCTCCGTTTTTCATCCCGACGACATCTTGGCTACCGAGGCTTACTGCCAGGCCGGCTACGGCGTGCTGACCGACCTGGAACGCGAGGCGGTGCAGTTGTTTGCCAACTATGAGGGCATCCTGCTCGACCCGGTCTACACGGGCCGCGCGGCGGGCGGAATGATTGACCTTATCAGGAAGGGATTTTTCAAGCCCGGCGAAACCGTCTTGTTCTGGAATACCGGCGGACAACCGGCGCTGTTCGCAGAAAAATACCAGACCGATTTGCTGGCTTAATACAATCCTTCCGAAAAGGACAAAAAGACTGCGTATTCGTGACGAAAACGGGGTTTTTGCGTTCGAATCAAAAGTTCCCCCCAAAAAACCTGACGAAAATTCATGCCTTCCAGAGATTGACGCCGGGCCGCGCTCGGATAAAATCCGTGCCCGTTATCTATATTCAAAAAAATGGAGGCATGAGTGGACACAACTCTGCGACTTGGTGAACATTATATTTGCGACCTTTCGGGCTGTTCGACCGAAATTATGCTCGACAGCGAGCGGGCTTACACGCTTTTCTCGCGCGCGGTGCGCGAAAGCGGCCTGACCGTGGTGGACGAGGGATTTTACAAATTCAGCCCGCATGGTTTTACCTGCTTCCTGCTGCTGGCCGAATCGCACGCCAGCCTGCACGCCTGGCCTGAGTACGACTACTGCGCCATCGACCTGTTTACCTGCAACCTGGGCATGGACATGACCCCGCTGATTGAAAACATCAAAACCGCCTTTGGGGCGAAATCGTACACCCTGCGCCTGATAGAGCGCGATGCGGCTGTTCAGGGCGCGCCCCGGCCGGTCGTTCACGAGTATATTTCATGAACAACATCTGGTTGACCGAAGAACTGCACTCGTACTACCGCAAAGCCCTGCGGGTCAAGCGCGTGCTGGTGGAAGAGCAGACCAAATACCAGTTCCTGCAAGTGGTCGAGACCGAGTTTTTCGGCAATGCGCTCATCCTGGATGGCATCATCCAGCTGACCGAGCGCGACAACATGGGCTATCACGAGATGATTACCCACGTCCCGGCCCTGGCGGTTGAAAATCCGCGCCGCGCCCTGGTGGTCGGCGGCGGCGATGGCGGCTCGCTGCAACAATTGCTGCGCTACCCTTCAATGGAAGAAGTCGTTGTCTGCGAACTGGACGAGAAGGTGGTCGAATATTCGCGCCAGTATTTTCCCGAATTCGGCGACCCGTGGAGTCACCCCAGGGCCAAACTGGTGGTGCAAGACGCCTTCGAATTTCTCAAAATCCCCGGCAACACCTTTGATGTCATCGTCTCTGACACCACCGACCCAATCGGCATGGCCGAGCGCCTGTTCAGCGACGAATTCATGCAGCTCATGTGGGGCGCGCTCAATCCCGGCGGCGCGATTGCCACCCAGTGCGAACAGCCCTACTTCGACACCGCCCTGATTAAAGAGATTTACGGCTTTGCCAAAAACCTGTCGAAAAATCCGGATTATTACTACGCCCAGATTCCGACCTACCCCGGCGGCGGAATCGGGTTCATGTACGTTTCTGACACCCCCTGGCAGAACGGACTCACCCGCGCCTACCCGCCGGGACAAATGAACTATCTCAACCCGGATGTTCACCGCGCGGCCTTTGCCCTGCCCGAATTCTTCAAGAGGGAACTTTATGGTTAGCCCTTCCC
>JAGVAO010000069.1 GCA_020060235.1 Anaerolineales bacterium
ACGCCAAAAAGCGCGGCGCACTGGCCGCGCAGGGCCTGGGCCAGGGAGGCTCCCATCAGACCCAGGCCGATGATGGCAACACGGGCTTCGTTTAATTTCACTCGACGTAGGTTAGCCAGTCTTCGTAGCGCGCATCGCGGCCCCGAATGGCGTCGTGGAAGACTTTCTGGATGCTGCGGGTGACGGGGCCGCTGGTTCCGTCACCGATTTTGCGGAAGTCGATTTCACGCAGGCCGATGACTTCGGCGGCGGTGCCGCAGACGAAGACTTCATCGGCGGCGTACAGGTGGTCGCGCGAAATGGGCTGTTCTTTGATGGTGTAACCCAGCGCGGTGGCGATGGTGAAGAGTGAGTGGCGGGTGATGCCTTCGAGAATGGGAGCGGTGGCAGGAGTGTAGAGTTTTCCGCGCCGCACGGTGAAAATGTTTTCGCCGGTGCATTCGGCCACGTACCCCTGCGGGTCGAGCATGATGGCTTCCTCGAAGCCCAGCCGCGCCGATTCGGTCTTTGCCAGGAAGGAGTTGACGTAATTGCCCGCGACTTTGGATTTGGTCAGCATGATGTTGGGATGATGGCGGGTGAAGGAGGAGATGTTGGCGCGAATGCCCTTGGCGAGGGCTTCTTCGCCGAGATAGTTGCCCCATTCCCAGGCGGCGATGGCCAGGCTGCCGCGCCCGGCGTCGACGTTCAGGTTCCAGCCGCCGCCGTCGAGGTAGAGCAACGGACGAATGTAACAATCGCCGAATCCGTTCGATTTGACAACCGCCTTGACGCCGTCGATGACATCCTGCGGGGTGAATTGCAGTTCGCGGAAGCCGAAGATTTCAGCCGATTCTATCAGGCGTTCGGCGTGGTCTTCGAGCCGGAAGACGGCCGGGCCTTTGGCGGTCTGGTAGGCGCGGATGCCCTCGAAGACGGCTGCGCCGTAGTGCAAGGCCGGGGTTAAAAAGTGGATGGTGGCTTTCTCGAACGGGACGAGTTCGCCGTTCATCCAGACGAATTTTGATTCCATTCCCATAATGATTTCTCCTCGTTTTTTGTTGGGGCGGGGTTTATCCCCGCCCAATTCAGGGCAAGGGTGCGCCCTTATAATTTGTTGATGATTTCCGCTGTCATCTGCTTCGTGGTCAACATCCCGCCCAGGTCGGCGGTGCGCGCCCCGGCGGTGATGGTGGCATCGACGGCGTTTTCGATGGCGGCGGCTTCGGTTTCGAGGCCGAAGGAGTGGCGCAGCATCATGGCCGACGAGAGAATTGTGCCAATCGGGTTGGCGATGCCTTTCCCGGCGATGTCGGGCGCGGAGCCGTGAATCGGTTCGTAGAGTCCGTTTTTGCCCGCGCCCAGGCTGGCGGAGGGCAGCATGCCCATCGAACCGGCCAAAACGCTGGCTTCGTCGGTCAGGATGTCGCCGAACATGTTTTCGGTGACGATGACATCCATCCAGGCCGGGCCGGTGATGAGGCGCATCGAAGCGGTATCGACCAGGGTGTGTTCGAGTTCGATATCGGGGTTTTCTGCGCCGACCTGGACGGCAATCTGCCGCCACAGGCGTGACGATTCTAGCACGTTGGCTTTGTCGACCGAGGTGACTTTTTTCTTGCGGCCTTTAGCCAGGCTGAAGGCCAGTTCCATCACGCGGCGGATTTCATAATCGTAATATTCGAGGGTATCGACGGCCCGTTCGCGCCCGTCTTTCACGTCGCGGCCTTTGGGCCAGCCGAAGTATAACCCGCCGGTCAGTTCGCGGATGACGAGAATATCGACGCCTTGTAGTTTTTCCGGTTTGAGCGGCGACGAATCAACCAGCGCAGGGTGGACTTTGACCGGGCGCAGGTTGGCGAAAACGCCCAGGCCTTTGCGCAGGGCCAAAAGTCCGCGTTCGGGGCGGTCTTTGGCTTTGGGGTCGTCCCATTTTGGGCCGCCGACCGCGCCGAGCAGCACGGCATCGGCGGATTGGCAATCGGCCAGGGTTTCGTCGGTCAGGGACGAACCGTATTTGTCGATGGAGCAGCCGCCCATCAGGAGCTCGGTGAAGTTGAACGTATGTCCGTATTTGCCCGCGATGGTTTCGAGTACGGTGACGGTTTCGGCGATGATTTCCGGGCCAATTCCGTCACCGGGGAGCAGGGTGATGTTGAAGTTCATGAATGTTCCGTTCCGTAGGGGCGACCCGCCGGGTCGCCCCTACAAATTAATATGCAATGGTCAGCCCGTATTCAATCGCATCGGCCAGGGCGCGCCAGGAGGCTTCGATGATGTTGGTGCTGGCGCCGACGGTTGTCCAGCGTTTGGTGCCGTTTTGCGTGTCAATCAGTACGCGGGTCAGGGCCGAAGTTCCGTTGTTACCGTCCAGGATGCGGACTTTGTAATCGGCCAGTTGGAAATTTGCCAGGACGGGGTAATGCGGCAGCAGCGCTTTGCGCAGGGCTTTGTCGAGCGCGTTGACCGGGCCGTTGCCCTCGGCGGCGGTGTGCAGGACTTCATCCGAGCCGGGAACGCGTACTTTGACGGTCGCCTCGGCGAAAATCCCGCGTTTGTCGCGGTGGTCGACGTTGACGGTAAAGTCAATCAGTTCGAACGGGGCTTTGTAGTACATTTCCTGGCGTTTGAGCATCAGCGCCACCGAGGCCTCGGCGGCCTCGAAGGAAAATCCACGCGCTTCGAGTTCCTTGATTTCGCCCAAAACGCCGACCACTTCCTCGCCGGTATCTACTTCCACGCCGTATTCTTCAGCTTTGCTGAGCAGGTTGCCGCGCCCGGATAAATCCGAAACCACCACGCGCATCTTGTTGCCAACCACTTCCGGCTCGATGTGTTGGTACGACTGCGCTGAGCGGCGCATGGCGGCCACGTGTACGCCGCCCTTGTGCGCAAAAGCGGACCTGCCGACGAAGGGCAAGTGCTCGTTGGGCGTGATGTTGGCGACCTCGGCCACAAAGTGTGACAGGTCGGTGAGTTTGGACAATCCGCCTTCGGGCAGGCATTTGTGGCCCATCTTGAGTTCCAGGTCGGCCATAATCGAGACGAGATTGGCATTGCCGCAGCGTTCGCCGATGCCGTTGATGGTTCCCTGGACTTGTATCGCGCCCTCGCGCACGGCCACCAGCGAGTTGACCACTGCCGCCTCGCTGTCGTTGTGGGTGTGGATGCCAAGCGGGTGGTCGATGGCGGCCTTCACCTCGTGGACGATTTGCTCCACTTCCCAGGGCATGGTGCCGCCGTTGGTGTCGCACAGCACCAGCGTTTCCGCGCCGCCGCGCGCCGCCGCCTTGAGCGTTTCGAGGGCGTAGGCGTTGTCCGCTTTGTAGCCGTCAAAAAAATGCTCGGCGTCATAGATGACGCGGCGTCCTTGCCCTCGCAGGTAGGCAACCGACTGTTCGATAATCCGCAGGTTGTCTTCGGGTGTGGTTTTGAGCACTTCAAGCACATGCAGCATCCAGGTTTTGCCGAAGATGGTGCAAACCGGCGCGCCGGAATCAATCAGCGCCTTGATGTTGGCATCGTCTTCCGGGCCGCCTTTGATGCGGCAGGTCGAGCCGAAAGCCGCAATCTGGGCGTTCTTCCAGGTCAGCTGGCGGGCCTTCTCGAAAAATTCGGCGTCCTTGGGATTCGAGCCGGGCCAGCCGCCCTCGATGAAAGCCACACCCAACTCGTCCAGTTTTTGGGCGATGCGGATTTTATCGTTGGCCGAAAGGTTGAAACCTTCCGATTGGGTTCCATCGCGCAGGGTCGTGTCGTAGATTTGGATAAAGGTCATAACAAGTCCTTAATGCAGAGTGCAGAATGAAGAATGATGAATAATCTGCACTTTGCATTCTTCATTCTGCATTTTGTTCAAATGCCGCAATTTGCTCTTCAAAACTCAGGATATAGCCAAGTTCGTCCACGCCTTTGAGCAGGCAGGCCTTTGAAAATGGGTCAATGGGGAAGGTAACATTGTGCGCATTCGGCAGGCTGACGGTCTGGGACTCCAGGTCGATAGTCACTTCAGCGTTTGGCACTTCTTCCACCAGGTCGAAGAGCATCTTGTGGGTCTCGACATCCACGATGACGGGCAGCAGGCCGTTTTTCAGGGCATTGTTGCGGAAGATGTCAGCGAAGGATGTGCTGATGACGGCCCGGAATCCGTAGCCGGTCAGCGCCCAGGGGGCATGCTCACGGGACGAACCGCACCCGAAGTTGTCTCCCGCCAAAAGGACTTTTTTCCCGACTGATTCGGGCTTGTTGAGCACGAAATCGGCTTTGGGCGAGCCATCGGCATTGTAGCGCCAGTCGGCGAACAGGTTGTCGCCCATCCCGTTCTTGTCGGTGGCCTTAAGGAAGCGGGCCGGGATGATTTGGTCGGTGTCGATGTCATTAACCGGCAACGGGACGATGCCGGAGGTTAGTTGGGTAAATTGAGCCATGGGTTTTCCTGTTTTGCCTGTCATTTCGAAGGAGCCGCTTTGCGGCGACTGACACCTGCCCTGGTGGGCGGCGCCAGGGGAAATCTTCTTGCACGAACAAAGATTTCTACCCTGCGGGCACGATGTCACCGCTACGCGGTTCAAAATGACAAAATGATGAATTTAAGCAACGCTGCGCGGGTCTGCCACAACCCCGGTAACGGCGGTAGCAGCGGCTGTCAGCGGGCTGGCTAAGAAGGTGCGCCCGCCTTTGCCCTGGCGGCCCTCGAAGTTGCGGTTGCTGGTGCTGACGGCGTACTGGCCGGGTTCGAGTTGGTCGCCGTTCATCGCGATACACATCGAGCAGCCCGCTTCACGCCATTCGGCTCCGGCTTGCTTGAAAATCTCGTCCAGCCCTTCGGCTTCGGCCTGGCGCTTGACCATTCCAGAGCCTGGCACAACCAGCACGCGCAGGCCATCGGCGACTTTCTTGCCTTTCAGGTAGGCCGCCGCCTGGCGCAGGTCGGAAATGCGCGAGTTGGTGCACGAACCGATGAAGACCACGTCCACTTTTTTGCCGACCAGGCTCTCGCCGGGGTAAAGTCCCATATAAGCCAGCGCCTTGCGCAATGCCAGGCGCATATTCTCGTCGTCGAAATGGTCAGGGTCGGGCACGCGGCCAGTGATGGACATGCCCATGCCGGGATTGGTGCCGTAGGTAATCATCGGCTCCAGTTCGTCGGCGTTGATGACGACGGTTTTGTCGTAGACTGCGCCTTCATCGCTGGGCAGGGTTTTCCATTCGGCGACGGCTTTGTCCCAATCTGCGCCTTTGGGGGCAAATTCGCGGCCTTTGATGTACTCAAAAGTCGTTTCGTCGGGGGCAATCAGCCCGGCCCGCGCGCCGCCTTCGATGGACATGTTGCAGATGGTCATGCGTTCTTCCATGCTTAGGTTGCGGATGGCTTCGCCGGTGTACTCGAAAACGTGCCCCGTCCCACCGCCGATGCCGATTTTGGCAATCAGGGCCAGGATGATGTCCTTGGCTGTTACGCCGGGTTTGAGTTTTCCGGTCACGCGCACTTCGTAGGTTTTGGGCTGGCGCTGGAGCAGGCACTGGGTCGCCAGGACGTGTTCGACCTCGCTGGTGCCGATGCCGAAAGCCAATGCGCCAAACGCGCCGTGCGTGGCAGTATGGCTGTCGCCGCAGACGATGGTCATGCCGGGTTGGGTCAGCCCCAGTTCCGGCCCGATGACGTGGACGATGCCCTGTTTGTCGTTGCCCATGCCGTAGAGCGGGATGCCGAACTCGGCGCAGTTATCCGTCAACTGCTGGAGTTGGGATTTGGCCGCCATATCGGCATAAGCGAGGCGCCCAAACGGGTCGGACGGGTCGTCGGTTCGGGTCGGGATGCCATGGTCCATGGTGGCGACCGTCTTGAGCGGCTGGCGGACCTTCAATCCGCGCGTCCGCAACCCGGTAAAAGCCTGCGGCGATGTTACCTCGTGGACGAGGTGCAGGTCGATATACAAAACTGCCGGGGAATCCGGCTCCTGGGCGACGATGTGTTTTTCCCAGATTTTTTGGAATAATGTCTTTGGCATAACCTATCTCACGTCAGAGAGGTCCCAGCCGCCGGGCATGGTGCGCAGGCTTTCGACGTGCTCGATAAACCATTCGGCGTGCGGGTCGTTTTGTTGGGGTTTGTTGGCGCGCGCCGGGCTGACGCCGGCCAGTTCGGACATGTCCCATCCGCCGGGGATGGTGCGGGGTTCGCTGTGGTCAAAGCTGATTTCTTCAGGTGCGGTCATGGTGGTTCTCCTTTTTGGTAATTGGGCATTGTCATTTCAAAGGAGCCGCTTTGCGGCGACTGACACCGGCCCTGGCGGGTGGTGCCAGGGGAAATCTTGCGCAAGATAGGGAAGATTTCTCGCTATCGCTCGAAATGACACCCCGCTGCGCGGCTCGAAATGACAGTTAATTGCTTTTCACTTCTGCGCTCGTTTCGTGATATGTCGAGAGCAGCAACTTATTCAACGCCGAAAGATAAGCCTTGGCGCTGGCCACGATGATGTCGGTATCCGCGCCATAGCCGCCAAAGGTGCGGTGACGGGCGTCCTCGGTTTGCGGCGAGGTGCGGGTGGTTGTGTTGCCGTTTTCGGCCTGCAAACGCACGGTCACTTCGCCCAGCGCATCGATGCCCTCAGTCACAGCGTGGACGTTGAACTCGAGCAACTTGCTCTTGGCCTTGACGACCATGTCAATCGCCTTGTAAATTGCATCCACCGGGCCGGTGCCAACCGCGGGCTGGATGTGTACCTGACCGTCCGGGCCGCGCAGGCGCACGGTGGCGGTGGGCAGGCCCATCGTCCCGCAGGCCACTTGTAGTCCGTCCAGGCTGAAGACTTCGTTTGCCTGGTAAACCTGGTCTTCGACCAGCGCTTCCAGGTCGGCGTCGGTGATGGTCTTTTTCTTGTCGGCCAATTCCTTGAAACGCTCGAAAATCGTCCCCAGGTCGTCGGGGCTGAACTCGTAGCCCATCTCTTGCAAATGCACTTTGAGCGCGTGCCGCCCGGAGTGCTTGCCCAGCACCAGTTTTGAGCGGCTCAGGCCGACCGTTTCGGGGGTCATGATTTCGTAAGTCTGGTGGTTCTTGAGCATGCCGTCCTGATGGATGCCGGCCTCGTGCGCGAAGGCATTTGCCCCGACGATGGCCTTGTTCGGCTGGACGCTCATGCCGGTGTAATTGCTGACCAGTTTGCTGACGCGCGTAATCTGGGTGCTGTCGATGCCGGTTGTGCAGCCGTAGGTCTGCGGGCGGGTTTTGAGTGCCATCACAATTTCTTCCATGGCGGTGTTGCCAGCCCGTTCGCCGATGCCGTTAATGGTCACTTCGGCCTGGCGCGCCCCGGCCTGGATTCCGGCCAGGGTGTTGGCGGTGGCCAGCCCCAAATCGTTGTGGCAGTGTACCGAGACGGTGATTCCCTCGTGCATACCGGGAGTCTTCTTGATAATCCCGTCGATTAATGCGCCGAACTCCTCCGGTGTCGTATAGCCAACGGTGTCGGGGATGTTCAAGGTAGTCGCCCCGGCGCGGATGGCCTCACCCAGCACCACGTACAGGAACTCAGGGTCGGAGCGTCCGCCGTCCTCGGGGCTGAATTCGACATCCTCGCACAGCGAGCGGGCATAACTGACCATTTTGTAAACCTGGTCGACCACTTCTTCGGGGTCCATCTTCAATTTATATTTCATGTGGATGGGCGAAGTTGCCAGGAAGGTGTGGATTCGCGGATGCCTGGCGTGGCGGACGGCCTCCCACGAGGCGTCGATGTCATTTTTGGTGGCCCTCGCCAACCCGCAGATGACCGGCGCGTTCGACCCGTCAGTTGGGTTGCCCACTTCAACCGCAATCCGGCGGACGGCTTCCAAATCGTCCGGCGAAGCAGCGGGGAAACCAGCCTCGATGACATCCACGCCCAGGCGGGCCAGCGCGCGCGCCACTTCGAGTTTTTCCGCCGAAGTCATTGTCGCGCCGGGCGATTGTTCGCCGTCTCGCAGGGTGGTGTCGAAGATTTTGACGTAATTGTTCATGAGTGCTCCTTGCTATTGGGTAACTGGGGATTGGTAAGTGGTAATTCGTTACCCACACCCGTTATTTCGAACCTCTTAGCTTGCGCTTGTCATTTCGAAGGAGCCGCTTTTTGGCGACTGACACCTGCCCTGGCGGGCGGTGCCAGGGGAAATCTGCTGTGCGTTGGGGAAGATTTCTCGCTATCGCTCGAAATGACAATTACAGAAGAATGGTAATTACCAATCACCAATTACCCTTTACCAACCTACTTCTTCCAATTCTCCGGCCTCAACGACCTTACCGCTGCCCCGGCCTGCCACATCTCTGATTCGCGGATGGCGCGCAGTTCTTCTTCGAGTTTGGCGCGGTAATCTTCGCGGCTGTTGGCTTCGAGGGTAATGCGGGCTTCGTTGCCGGTCACCACGCTCTGGTACAGGTCGCTGAAAACGGGCGCAACTGCATCGCGGAATTTGTCCTTCCAGTCCAGCGCGCCGCGTTGGGCGGTGGTTGAGCAGTTGGCATACATCCAATCCATGCCGTTCTGTCCGACCAGGCGGATGAGTGACTGGGTCAGTTCTTCGACAGTTTCGTTGAAGGCTTCGCTCGGGCTGTGGCCGTTGGCGCGCAGGGTGTTGTACTGGGCTTCCATCACACCCGCCAGCGCGCCCATCAGGATGCCGCGCTCGCCGGTCAGGTCGCTGTAAACTTCCTTCTCAAAGGTGGTGGGGAAGAGATAGCCCGCGCCGATGGCGATGCCCAGGGCAACGGTGCGTTCCATCGCCCGCCCGGTCGCGTCCTGGTGGACGGCGAAACTGGCGTTGATGCCGGAACCGTCTAAAAAGTTGACGCGCACGCTGCGCCCGGAGCCTTTCGGCGCGACCAGGGCCACGTCCACATGCGGGGGTGGGACGACGCCGGTGTCATCCTTGAAGGTGACCGAGAATCCGTGCGAGAAGTAGAGCATATCGCCCTCGTTGAGCGTCTCGACGATTTTGGGCCACTGGCTGCGCTGACCGGCATCCGAAAGCAGGTACTGGATGACGGTGCCGCGTTCTGCCGCTTCTTCAACGGAGAAAAGCGTCTCGCCCGGAACCCAGCCGTCGGCGACAGCCTTGTCCCAGTTTTTGGTTCCTGCGCGCTGTCCGACGATGACGTTGATGCCGTTGTCGCGCATGTTCATCGCCTGGGCCGGGCCTTGCACACCGTAGCCAAGAACGGCCACGACTTCGTTCTTTAGCACTTCACGCGCCTTTTCAAGCGGGAATTCTTCGCGGGTAACTACTTCTTCCCAGGTGCCGCCAAAATTAATTTTTGCCATGATGATTTCCTTTTTAGAGATTAGATATTCGAGATTGGATACTCGTTATTTGATACTCGTAACTGAATACTGAATACTGTCCTTCGACTACGCCGCCGAAATCAGGCGGCTCCGCTCAGGAGGGGACACTGACCTCTGGATACTGAATACTGAAAACTGGTCACTCTTCGTCCTCGTCGTGCCAGCCGTTTCCGTTTGCGCCAGCCGTGCGGCGGATGCCGGAGTGAGCGCCGCGCATCATCGAGATTTGGCCGGTGCGAACCATTTCGGCGATGCCGATGGGGCGCAGCAGCTCCATCATGCCTTCGATTTTTTCCTCGGTGCCGGTGATTTCGACGATGACCGAATCGGCGGCCACGTCAATGATACGGGCGCGGAAGATGGCGGCCAGGTTGTTGACCTCGCTGCGCTTCTCGGGGCCGACCTGTACTTTAATCAGTGCCAGGTCGCGGGTGACGGCGGGCTGGTGGGTGACATCCTGCACGTCGATGACGTTGACCAATTTGTACAGGTTGGCCTCGATTTTGTGGGCGTCCATATCGCCATTGGCGCAATCGACCACGATGGTCATGCGCGAGACCTCCGGTTTTTCGGTGCGCCCGACCGCCAGCGATTCGATGTTGAAATTGCGGCGGCGGAACAGGGATGCCACGCGGTTCAGAACGCCGGGTTTGTTTTCCACAAGTGCGATGAATGTGTGCTGCATGATTTCTGTCCTTTTTCTTACTGGTTTGACCGAACAGGTCGGCGAATCATCTGGTCGAGGGCTGCGCCTGCCGGCACCATCGGGTAAACGGCATCTTCTTTTTCCACACGGAATTCGAGCACGACCGGGCCGGAAGTGTTGCGCGCCCATTCGATGGCTTCGGCCACTTCTTCGCGCTTGGTTACGCAGCGGGCCGGAATGCCGTGCGCTTCAGCCAGCTTGACGAAGTCGGGCGTCAGCATGTTGACCGCCGAATAGCGCTTCTCGAAGAAGAATTCCTGCCACTGGCGCACCATGCCCAGGAAGTTGTTGTTCATGATGGCGACCTTGACGTTTGCGCCTTCCTGCATGGCGGTCGAAAGTTCGCAGGCGGTCATCTGGAAGCCGCCGTCCCCGGCGATGGCCCAGATTTCCTGGTCTTTTTGCGCGAACCAGGCCCCGATGGCCGAGGGCAGGCCAAAGCCCATCGTCCCGGCCCCGCCGGAGGTAATCCAGCGGTTGGGCTTATCGAGGAAGTAATACTGCGCGGCCCACATCTGGTGCTGGCCCACGTCGGTGGTGACGATTGCCCCGCCGCCGGTGGCCTTCCAGATGTCGCTGATGAGGTGTGCGACGTACAGTTTGTCGTCTTCGGGCCAGGCCATAATGCTGCGCGCGTCGCCCTCGTCGCGCCAGGCGCGGATTTGGCCAATCCACTCATCGTGTTCGTATTCGTCCAGCATCGGTACCAGGTCGGTCAAGACGGTTTTCAGGTCGCCGACCAGTGGCACATCGGCCCTGACGTTTTTATGCACTTCCGAGGGGTCGATTTCGATGTGGATTTTCTTGGCTTTGGGCGCGTAGGTGTTCAACGTGCCGGTCACACGGTCATCGAATCGCATCCCGAAAGCCAGGATTAAGTCGGAGTTCTGGATGGCCAGGTTGGTGTGCGCCTCGCCGTGCATGCCCATCATTCCCAGCGAAAGCGGATTAGAAGCCGGGAACGCGCCAAGCCCGAGCAGGGTGCTGGCGACCGGCGTCTGGGTCTTGATGGCGAAATGCTGCAAGACTTCCTCCGCGCCAGACATGATGACCCCGTGCCCGCACAGGATGATGGGGCGCTGGGATTTGGCAATCATTTCGACCGCTTTTTCCAGGTCGGCTTTGGGCGCGTGCGAGGGCGGCTGGTAGCCGGGCAGTTTGACTTCTTCGGGGTAGACGAACTCGGTCTGTTCGATTTGGGCGTTTTTGCAGATGTCAATCAGTACCGGGCCGGGGCGTCCGCTGCGGGCGATGTAAAAGGCTTCGCGTACGATTGGCGCAATTTCCTCGGCGCGGGTGATGAGGTAGTTGTGTTTGGTAATCGGCAGGGTGATGCCGGTCACATCCGTTTCCTGGAAGGCGTCGCCGCCAATCAGGTGCGCGGCCACCTGCCCGGTGATGAAGACTACTGGCGAAGAGTCCATCATGGCTGTCGCGATTCCGGTCACCAGGTTGGTCGCGCCGGGGCCGGAGGTTCCCATTGCCACCCCGACTTTGCCCGAAGCGCGGGCATACCCGTCAGCCATGTGGGCCGCGCCCTGCTCATGCCGCACCAGCACATGATGCACCGGGTAACTTAACATGGCATCGTAAATCGGCATATTGGCCCCGCCAGGGTAGCCAAATACCACTTCCACTCCTTCGCGTACCATACACTCCCATAAAATTTCAGCACCTGTCTTTTTCATATTCTCTCCTGAATAATTCCGTTTTTTCTTGTTCGGCTCTCTGGTTTTCCGGTTTCTCCGTTCGCGTCCGTTTCCATCCGCGAATCCGTTACAAAGTCCGTTGCCAGCCGTCCGTTCTCTTCCGTGATTTCGTGACAAAGTCCGTTGTTCAGTCCGTTATCAAAAATCTGTCGTCAGCACCGCGCCCGTATCTGCGCTGGTCACAAAGTGGGCGTAGCGCTTCAGCCACTTGCTGTCGATTTGACTCTTAAAGGGCGGCAGGGCAGCCAGTCGTTTTTGGATTTCTTCATCTGTTAGACGGACATTCAGCGTGCGGGCCATCAAATCCATTTCGATGAAATCGCCGGGCTGGAGGGCCGCAATCGGGCCACCCGCAGCCGCCTCCGGGGATACATGCCCGATGCACGCCCCGCGCGTTCCGCCGCTAAAGCGCCCGTCGGTAATCAGCGCGACCTTGTCGCCCAGGCCCATGCCCATAATTGCGGAAGTCGGCGAGAGCATTTCCTGCATCCCTGGCCCGCCGCGCGGCCCCTCGTAGCGGATGACAACCACATCCCCGGCCTGTACTTCACGCGCCAGGATGCCTTTAATCGCCTCATCCTGCGATTCGTAAATCCGCGCCGGGCCGGCGAACTTAATCATCGAATGCCCCACACCGCCGGTCTTGACGACTGCGCCCCGGGGGGCCAGGTTGCCAAACAGAATGGACAGGCCGCCGTGAATCGAGTGCGGGTTTTCGTAGCGGCGAATGACCTCGTCGTCTTTGATTTCGGCGTCCTGTATCGATTCGCCCAGCGTTACACCCGAAACGGTGATGCGGTCAAAGTGCAGCGAATTGGTCCCGCGTTGCACTTCCTTCAAAATGGCCGGAATGCCCCCGGCGCGGTGAACGTCTTCCATGTGCCATTTGCCCGAAGGTGAAACCTTGCACAGGTGCGGAACCCGGTCCGAAACCATGTTGATGCGCTCCAGCGAATAGTCCAGCCCGGCTTCTTTGGCAATCGCCAGGGTGTGCAGCACGGTGTTGGTCGAGCCGCCCATTGCCATATCGAGCGCGAAAGCGTCGTCCAGGGCTTCAGCGGTGACGATATCGCGCGGCTTGATTTGGCGTTCGATTAGGTCCATGATGCGCCCGGCAGCCTTGCGCGCCAGTTCTTCGCGTTCGGGGGTCTTGGCCAGCGCCGAGCCGTTGTAGGGCAGGGCCAGTCCGAGGGCTTCCATCAGGCAGTTCATCGAGTTGGCGGTAAACATGCCCGAGCACGAACCGCAAGATGGGCAGGCGAAATCTTCGAGCATTTTCAGCCGCGCCGCGTCGATTTTGCCGCTGGCATAGGCGCCAACCCCCTCGAAAACCGAAATCAGGTCAATTTTTTCGCCGTCAGGGGTGCGCCCGGCAGCCATCGGCCCGCCCGAAATAAAAATCGCCGGGACGTTGACCCTGGCCGCAGCCATCAACATGCCCGGAACGATTTTGTCGCAATTGGGGATACACACCATGCCGTCGAATTTATGCGCCTCCATCATTGTCTCCACGCTATCGGCGATTAATTCGCGCGAAGGCAGGGAGAATTTCATGCCGGAATGTCCCATCGCGATGCCGTCATCGACACCGATGGTGTTGAACTCGAATGGAACCGCCCCGGAGGCACGAACGGCTTCCTTGACCATTTTGCCGAACTCTTGCAGGTGAACATGGCCCGGTACGATATCGACATAAGAGTTGACGATTGCCACGAAGGGTTTGTCCATGTCGGCGTCGGTGACCCCGGTTGCCTTGAGCAAGGCCCGGTGCGGGGCGCGCTCGTAGCCGGCTTTAATCTGTGATGAACGCATGATAAGACTGCTCCTGGAAAAAAGATATAAAAAAGGCCGCCCTGTGCGGTTGGGCGGCCTTTTGCTTGCACTTTAGTACGCTTATTTAGCGCGCTTTTGCCTTCCCAACCGTCAACAGCCCTTTCAGGACAACACCCAAAAGGACGATAATAATGACGATAAGGGACAGGCTGTGAATAGGTTCCATAATTCGCCCGATGATAAGGTTTAGACAACTATCTGTCAATTTCAGTTATCTAAATTTTATGCTTTCTTTATACAGGTTTGGTCTCAACGAAAATATATCGCGCCACTGCAAACCCGAGCGTAATGGTTTGCCCCCTGACCTCGACCCCGATGGTTTGGTTGAACGGCAGGATTTCGCCAACCACCGCTTTCGCGCCCGGCATCATTTTCTTTTCTTCAAGGAAAGCCAGCAGCGCCGGGTTTTCCTCGGCCAGTTCGTGGATGCGGCGGATGGTGACCTTTTGGCCGCTTTCCGTTTCGGTCAGCGCAATCCAGTTTGCCACGGCGGCTTCGCACCCCGGCAGCGGGTTGCCATGCGGACAGGTCTGCGGCCTGCCCAGTTCTTCGTAGACCGCCGCCTCGGCTTCGGGGGAGATGGCGTGCTCGAGGTGATGGGCCTCGCCGTGCAGTTTCGACCAGGGCAGCATCTTGAGCATCATCCATTCCATTAACATGTGGCGGCGCATCACGTCTTTGGCCGATACCCAGCCTTGCGGCGTCAGGTGGGTGCTGCCGTCTTCCATCGTAATCAGCCCGTCGCGGGCCATTCGCTTAAAGGTGTTGGTCACGGTGGGTGGGGTGACGCCCAGCAATTCAGCCAGGCGCGCGCCGACAATTGGCTCGCCGTCCCGTTCCAGTACGTACATCAGGGAGAGATAGTCTTCGATGGTCTGGCTGAGTTTGGCTTGTTCCATTCTTCCGCCTTTTTTGTGACATTTATCATTTCTATCGCAATGGATATGATGTATACTAATCGTGAAAATTAGCACATGCTAATTATAAGACCTTTAAGAGAATTATAACAACAAACCTTTCTTCTATATATTTTGGAGACACCATGTCCCTTGCTTCTCATTCCCTGTCCCTTTCAGAAATTCGCCCTGGAGAAAGCGTGGTTGTGCGCGATTTTTCGCATGGTATGGGCGTTATCGGGCGCCTGACCTCGCTTGGTTTTACTCCCGGCGTCGAAGTGCAGATGACCCAGAACTTTGGGCGCGGCCCATTGATTGTCACTGTGCGCGGCACGCGGGTCGCGCTGGGGCGCGGAGAGGCGGCCAAAATCTGCGTCGAGCGGAGGGACGAGTGAGCGCCGATTGCCACACGGTCAGCCCGGTTATCCAACCCGGCAAAAAGCATACCAGCGCGCCGATGATAGCCCTGGCGGGTCAGCCGAACATGGGAAAATCGACCCTGTTCAACCTGCTGACCGGCCTTAACCAGCATGTCGGCAATTGGCCTGGCAAAACCGTCGAGCGCCGCGAAGGCCGTTTTAGCATGGACGGTCGCGAGTACAGTCTGGTGGATTTGCCCGGCACGTACAGCCTGACCGCCAACTCGCCGGAGGAGGTGATTGCGCGTGAGTTCATCCTGCGTGAAAACCCCGATGTGGTTGTGGCAGTCGTCAGCGCGGCTAACCTGGAGCGCAGCCTGTACCTTGTTTCGGAATTGATTTGCCTGCCGGTACGGCTGGTGGTCGCGCTCAATATGATGGACGTGGCCGCAGGTGAGGGATTAACCGTCGAGCCGGATGTGCTCGAGGCCGCCCTGGGTGTGCCGGTTGTCCCGATAACGGCGACAAAGGCCCAGGGGATTCGCGAACTGCTCTACATCGTCCGAAAAATACTGGATGGAAAAGTCCAGTCCCAGCCGCGCATCCCGGAGATTCGCGCCGACCATCGCGATGCGTTGGGACAGGTTTTGGGACTGGTCGAGGCTTCTGTCCCCGAACCTTACCCGCCGGATTGGATGGCGCTCAAGCTGCTCGAAGGCGATGCGGAAGTGACGCGCACGATGCAGGCCGCCCTGCCAGCCGAAACCTGGGAGGCGGTGCATGATATTCTTGTCCAGCACGATGATGCCATGCTGGCGGTTGCTTCGGGGCGTTATGAGTGGATTGGGCGCATGGTTCGGGCTGCGGTGGTGCGACCCAAGTTGGGGCAAATCAGCCTGACCGAGCGACTTGACCGCGTGGCTGCTCACCCGGTTGGCGGCCTGTTCGTTTTGGCAGGTATTCTGGGATTGGTTTTCTGGTTGACCTTTACCGTCGGCGCGCCTTTGCAGGAATGGCTGGATGTGGTTGTGGTCGGTGGTCTGGCCGAAATTGCCTCGGCTGTCCTTATCGATACTCCCTGGTGGGTTCAAGGCCTAGTTGTGGACGGTATCATTGGCGGTGTTGGCTCAGTTTTGACTTTCCTGCCAATTTTGCTGATTTTCTTTGCGGTTTTTGGTCTACTCGAAGATATTGGCTACATGGCCCGCGCGGCTTATGTAATGGACAACCTGATGCACATGATGGGCTTGCATGGCAAGTCTTTCCTGCCGCTTTTCCTTGGTTTTGGTTGTAATGTGCCCTCGATTATGGGCACGCGGGTGATTGACTCGTGGCCTGCCCGCCTTCTGACGATTTTGATTGCCCCGCTGGTGCCCTGCACGGCGCGTATGGCAGTGGTCGCTTTCCTTGCCCCGGCCTTTTTCGGCGCGAATGCATTATGGGTCACCTGGGGGTTGGTGATTTTCTCGCTGGCGACCCTGGTTGGCCTGGGGACAGTGCTCAACAGGGTATTGTTCAAAGGGCAGCGCTCGGCTTTTATTATGGAAATGCCACTCTATCACATTCCCAACTGGCGTACGGTTGGTCTGCTGGTCTGGCAGCGGGCCATGTCTTTTGTCAAAAAAGCGGGAACGGTTATCCTGGTGATTTCGGTAATTATCTGGGTACTTTCGGCCCTGCCCGGCGGCGATATCGAGACCAGTTACCTGGCGCAGTTTGGCAAGCTTTTCGAGCCGGTCGGACGTTTGATGGGCTTTGACTGGCGGCTGACGGTGGCCCTGCTGACCACCTTCCCGGCCAAGGAAAATGCGATTGCGACCCTGGGTGTGTTGTATGGCGGCATGAACGAATCCGGGCTGGCGGTTACGCTGACCCAATCCTTCTCGACTGCTACGGCGATTTCTTTCCTGGTGGTGACGATGCTTTTCGTCCCTTGCCTGGCGACGGTGGCGGTCATCAAACAAG
>JAGVAO010000026.1 GCA_020060235.1 Anaerolineales bacterium
AGCCCGCCGCCGAACAGGCAAGGTGTTTTCTTGATATTCTCAAAAGCGAACCGGGCGAGTTGGCCCCGGTTGTGGATTTTGAACAGCCCAGCGAGTCCAACCAGCACCTGCCGCTCGTCTACCTGCGCCAGTTTGTCGAACACATGCTGGAACAGGAGAAAACGCCCATCATTTACACCTCGCCAGCCTTTTGGAAGAGTTATGGCGAATCTGCCACCTACTGGTACCAGTTCCCGCTCTGGATAGCAAACTACACCCTGGCCGCCGCGCCAATTGTCCCGCCGCCCTGGCTGTCATGGGAATTCTGGCAGTTTTCCAAAAAAGGGCCAGGACAATTATTTGGCAGCGAAGCCCTCGATATTGACGTAAACCGCTTCAATGGCAGCCTGGAGGAATTGCACACACTCGCGAAGCGAGAGGTCAAAACCAGCATCAACGAGCGCGTTTTTGCCATCGAAGCGCGCCTTGCCAGCATCGAAAGATACCTGAAAGACCTGCCCGGCGAACCTGAAACCGAAGTATCGCTCATAAGCGAGCCAAGAGACGACATCCTGGATGTACCGGAGCCCGCCATCGAAGAACCCGCCGCAGCCATCTCCGCCGCAACTGTCATCAAAGACAGGGCTCCGGTTTATCTTGGCCCCTTTACGGCCCTGCCGCCCATCGACCACCTCGACCGGAACACCCGCGTCGAAATCACCGAGCAAAACGGGCAGTGGGCAAGAATCGCCAAACCGCAGGGGTGGGTGGATATCGGCGTCCTGCAAACCGGCGTAGAAGCCGAGTTGGACGACGGCGAATACATGATTTGCAACGCCCAGGCCTTAAACGTCCGCGCGGGACCGGGGGCCAACTTCCCGGTAGTGGGCTGGCTCGAAAAGGGGCAGCGCATCAAAATCCTCGACCGCAACAACGGCTGGGTACAGATGGACTCTCCCGCCGGCTGGAGCATGGAAGCCTACCTGGGCGCACGCTAAAAAAGGATGCTGGCTTATGGACTTCATCACCGCAAAGGACTTCGACCGGGCCTGGCTGAATTTTGAACTGGATTTGCCGCTTACTGCCGGGAAAAATGGCGAACCCAACCCGTTTTACGTTAACCGTCCCGGCAACCCTATCGCCGACCTGACCAATGCGCTGATGTCGCCCTTTCACCGCCCGCCCAAATTCTACTTTTCGGGACATCGCGGCTGTGGAAAATCGACCGAATTGCAACACATCCTGACGTCCAATCAGATTCGCAAAAAATACTGGCCCATCCACTTCAGCATCCGCGAAGAAGCCGACATCATCGACCTGGATTTTCTCGACATCCTGCTCTCCATTGGCGGGCGCATGTACCGCACCTACCGCAGACAGGGCGGCCACCTGCCGGAGAAGTTGCTCAAAGACCTTGAAGGCTGGAAAGGCAAAGTGGAGCAGGAAACCCGCACTGTGCTGGTCGGAAGAGTCAACGGATACGAACTGGGCGCGTCCATCGACGCCTTCTTCCTGAATGCAGGCATGAAGATGAAACTCGAACCGGCCACCCGCATCGAACTGCGCCAGGTTATCGAGAAAGACATCACCGGGCTTATTGCCGTCATCAATGGGATTTCAGAAGCAATACATGCGCAGGAAAAGCGCGTGCCGCTCATCCTGATTGACGACCTCGACAAACCCGACCTTGAAAAAGCGCGCGCCATCTTCCACGACCGGCGCGAGATTATGACCCAGCCCAATTGCGCCATTGTGTACACGATTTCGAGCGCGCTGTTTTACAGCAAAGAATTCGACGCCATCCGCGACCAGGCCATCTTCCTGCCCAACATCAACCTGCATCATCCGCTCGAAACCGAACTGCACGACGAAGAAGGCTATGCCACCATGCGGAGATTTTCCAATGTGCGCATGTCGCCCGAACTGATAGAAAGCGGCGCGCTCGAAGCCGCCATCTCGTACAGCGGCGGGGTCTTTCGTGAAATGGCGCGCATCATGCGCACATCGCTGGGACGCGCCCGGCGCAGGAATGCCACAAGAATCGAATTTGCCGACGTCGAAATGGCCGCCACCGAGATTCGCAACGAATATCGCCGCATTCTCGATAAGAACGACCTGAGTTTCTTGAAGAAAATCCATGAACACAATCGCCTTGAGTACAACGAACGGCTGCGCCCGCTCCTGCAATTGCTGGCCATCCTCGAATACCAAAACGGCGAAAACTGGTGTGATATTCATCCCGTCCTGAGGAGGTTGATTTATGAATAACCAAATGCTCGTTGACATCGAAACACGTCCATTGCCGAAAGACGGGCTGGGCACCCTGCTGGATGAAATTTATCTCGCCAGGTTGTGGCAAAAACCGGCCTACCTGACGGCCATTTATCGTTCTCCCGAGGAGAAAGACGAGTCGATGCGCGATGCCGCCAGCCGGCTGGGAGAAGCGGGGCTGAACGTTTACACCGTCGATGCCGCAAAAATAACCTTCAACGAATTTGTGCGGGTCGTTTTTGAAGACAACGAGCAAGCCCGGCGGGTTTATTTCATCGAGAACCTGGTTACCGGCAATGAACCGTCCAAAAAGCGCGATTCCTGGCAGGCCTTTTATTACCAGCGCGAAGGCTTCGACAAGCGCCTGCTAAGGACAATTTTCTGGCTGGATGAAAGGCAACTGGTAGACCTTGTGAGCAGTTTCCCGTCCTACTGGGAAGACCGCTATCGAATTTTTGACCTGGGCGAATTCAGGACAAGCGCGCCAGCAGCAAGCGGCAGCCACGACACAGGCGACCGACCCGATACGGACAATAACCTTTCGGCCCAACTGCTGGCCGAATCGCGGGAAAATTTACGCCAGGGAATCCTCGCCTGGCGCGAGAAAAATCCCGACGGCGCATGCCTGTACTTGCAAAACGCAGCCGACCTGGCTGATGTGCATGGGGACACAACCTTGCAAGCCGAATGCCAGAAAGCCCTGGCGCTGGCCCTGACAGAGATGGGCAACATCGCCGAGGCCATCGAAGCCTACGAAAAAGCCCTGTCCCTGTCGCCCGAAGCGCTCCTGCCCTGGAACAACCTTGGCAAGTTGTACCTTGGGGTCAACGAATTGCCAAAAGCGCGGCAGGCCTATCAATCGGCGCTCAAGCGCAACCCCGAGGATGTAGTCGCCTGGGTAGGGCTGGCCAGCGTGTACGAAAAAATGAACCTGCTGCAAGAATCGATTGGAGCCTACCGCAAGGCCCTGCGAATTGTGCCCGATTACCCGCAGGCCCTGCTGAATGTCGGCAGCGTTCTTGAGAAAATCAACCGCTTCGACAAGGCAACCCGCGCCTACGAACTGTTGCTGGCAAAGGACAAAAACCACCTGGCCGCCTGGCTTCGACTGGCCGGGGTGTACCAGCGCCAAAACCTGCCTGAAAAGGCTGTCAACACGCTCAAATCTGCGCTGGAATATTTGCCAGCCAACCTGGATTTGTGGATGAGCCTGGGCGAATTTGCAGAAGTTCACAACCCGGCCCTGGCCGCCGAGGCCTACCGCAAAGCGCTGGCGATGAATCCGCGCAACGGGCGGGCCTATGTGCGACTGGCCGAGGTTCAAAAAAGCGCCGGAAACATCGAGGACGCCATCAGTTGCTGCGAAATCGGGATTAATTTCCTCGAAGATGACCACGAACGCGCCCAGGCCTGGCGGCGGTTGCTGTCGCTGCTGGATGAGAAGGACGGGAGCAAAGCGCCCATCGAAGCGAACCCGGCCCCGGCCTGGGCCGTTCCGGTGGAAGAAGCCCCGGCAGCGGTAAAAGCCCCAGACACAGTTCGTCCCGCTTTGGTGGAAAAAATCCAAATTCCTGAAATCCACATCGAAGAATTGTCGCCCAGAGATTGCGACCGCGCAGGGAAGGAAGCGCCGGAAATTAACGAGCCGGTTCAGAACCCGCTACTGCCCATCATGGGCTGGGGAGGCAACCCCGCCCCGCGCCAACCCGCAGAGGGGGCAAACGAGACGGTTTTTTCGCCCGTGCCGGCCTGGTTCAAGAACCAGAAGACCCTGGAACGCGAGTTGAGCGTGCTTAAACGCGCCCGTTGCGCCCACGGCAGCGAATACGACCAGGCGCAGCTGGCGATGGACGCGAAACGCGAGCAGCCGGTTTCTGACATCTGGCAGCCGCATAAAAAACATCGCGCCAACGCCCGCAAAGTCGAAAAATTCTCGATGTCGCCGGGCAAACAGGGCAACACCCTGGCGCAAACCCTGGCCGAAATCACCGGGCTGACCCTGAAAAAATTGCGCGGCGTGGGCGACAGCGACGAGAAAAGCGCGCAGTCGTGGATTCGGCAGGGCAAACACCTGCAAAAACGCGGCTTTTACGAAGATGCCCTGGTGGCGTTTGCTTCGGCCATCAGCGCTTCGCCGGGCAACGCTACGGCCTACATCAACATGGGCATTACTTTCTTTTTGCAAAGCAAGTATGAGCACGCCCTGACGCAGTTCAACAAGGGAATTGAATTGACCCGCGATATAGACGAAAAAGCCCTGGCGTGGAATTATGTCGGCGATACGTACCGCAGGCTGCACGACAAAGAAAATGCCATGCGCGCGTACCAGAAGGTTTCTGAAATCAAAGACCCGCGCAACGCGCTCAGGCAGCGCGCCCAACAAGTGCTGGTGTTCGGCAACTGCTAACACCACAACAGGAAGTTCCCAGAAGCGGCAGGAATATTATGAGCATCGAACCAATCCTTAGCACGATAATCGGCATGTTGCTGGTATGGACGATTACCAGCATGGTGGTAATGTCTGTCCATGAATGGCTTGCTAACCGGTTTCGCTGGCGGGCAAAAATGCTCGAAACGACCATTCGCAATATGCTCTCCGATTTTGCGCTGGCCGACCAGCTTTACAACCATCCGCTGATTCGCAGCCTGTACAGCGGCAGCGACGGCACGGCCAAGCCTTCTTACATTCCGGCCAGCCAGTTTGCCCAGGCCATCATGGACATCATCCTGAACGCTTCTTCGGAGGCTTCGTTGATGCAGTATTATCTCTATAAACTGCGCTGGGAATTGTTCAGGCTGGGCAAAAAACAGCGCGAGGAGGCGCAGAAACGCCTGAACGTCATCCTGGCGCTGACCCGGCGCGTGCTGGTCTCACAGACCGACGAGGCGACGCAAGAAGCCGCAATGGAAGACATTCGCAGCGCGCTCGAAAGCCTGGGCGAGGACTTCCCGCCGCTGAAACCGTCCATCGAGAGCGCCATCACGACGGTCACCGTCCAGCACATCCAAATTCGTGAGGCCATCAAGAGCAACCTGATTAACGGCAACAGCGAAAACCCTGAGACCGCCAACAACCGCTACCGCAAAGGGCTGGCCGGGTTGAGCATCACCCATCCGCGCCTGAAACAAATCCTCGGCGCGCTATTGAGTGAATTGACCAACGCCAGCATCGAGACGGAAAGCGTCCAGATGCGCGCCCGGCAAAACATCGAAGAGTGGTTCAACAACAGCATGGACAGGATTTCGGGTTGGTATCGCCGCCGCGCGCAGACCCTGGCCTATGTCCTTGCCATCGGTCTGGCCTTCGTGCTCAATATCGACTCCATCCACATCTTCAACACCCTGTGGCAGGATGACTACCTGCGCAACCTTTCCGCAAGCCAGGCGCGCGCCCTGGTCGCCGAAAACCCTGACGGGGTAACCCAGGAGCAATTTGGCACAATCGTCGGCGACAACAATGGGGTTTGGCTTCACCTGCCAATTGGCTGGATTGGCCTTGCAAATGGGGTAAAAACCTACTCGGCAGATTGGTCGTGCTACTGGGGGCCTAATCCGACATCGCTGAACCCCGGCCTTTTCCTTCTCGGAAAGTGCTACCCGTTTGTGAACGCGCCAGCGGCCGCCGACCCCCTGGGCTGGGCGACAAAAATCATCGGGCTGTTAATTACCGGAATTGCCGCCGCCCAGGGAGCGCCCTTCTGGTTCGACGTGTTGAAGAAGGTCATCAACGTCCGTATTGCGGGGGTTAATCCCGCTGAAATCAAACGAGCTGTCGGTTAGCAGAACCGACCTTGAGGAGAAAACCATGTCCACAATCCCCCAGCATGTCACCGAAATGATTGATGCGCTCATCAAAGCCTATCCGACCGGGCTGCCGGAAGGCATTCACATGAACATCAACCTGAACGTCGCGGCAAACGTCGCAGAAACAAGTATCCCCGTACGGCACGCAAGCGAGGCTTTCGACCTGCAAATCGAAACCAGCCAGCCCAAATTTCCAGACGAAGCGATTGAATTCGCAGCCGAACCGGCAAAAACCCCTGCCGAGCCGCCTGAAACACCGGCCTATAAGGGTCAATTCCTGGGCCTGTACCGGGTTGTGCCGCGCCTTGAATCGGGCCGCATCAAGATTCGCGGCAGCGCAGACCTTTCGGCCCCTGAGGCGACCGTCAGCCTGACCGACCAGCAGTTTGCCTTCCTAAGGGCTTTGAATACCGCGCGGCCAAGTTACCTGGAGTCGCAGGGCTATCTCATCAAAGCCACAGACGGAAGCCAGCGAATCCTTTACAAACAATTCGGGTTCGACAAGCAACTGCTGGTTATTTCTGAAATCAAAAAGAGCGAAGACGGACTGGTAGGCCGCGTCGTCGGCATCGGCAACGACCCTTACCTCTCTGACCCCAAGCCGCTAAACACCGGCATCACCAACCACAAAACGACCCCCTGGCTGGTTCATAGCATTGAATCAGTGGGGGTCTACGCGCCGATATTTGCTTCAGACGAGAAATCGGGCTGGGTCAACATGCAGGATGTCGAGAAAGTTCGTTAGGAACTCAGCCTTTCAGCAATTCGACATCTTTTTCATGGCCTGACTCGACATCCAGGGGCGGCAGTTCAGCGAGTGAATTCAGGCCAAAATGCTGCAAAAAGTCGGGAGTAGTGCCGTAGAGAATGGGCCTTCCGGGGCCGTCCGAGCGGCCTACTTCCTGCAACAATCCCTTGCTCAACAAACTCTTCATCACGCCGTCGCTATTGACGCCGCGAATCGAATCCACCTGCGGGCGGGTAACCGGCTGCTGGAAGGCGATGATCGCCAGGGCTTCGAGCGCGGCCCGGCTCAGGCGGCTGGTGGCTTCGAGACCGAGGAAAGTCTCGACCTGGTCGGCCATTTCGGAAGCGGTGGTCAACTGCACCCGGCCAGCGTGGCGCTGCAAGCGGATTCCGCGCCCGCGCAGGTCTTCCTCGAGGGCAACAAGTCCCTTTTCGACTTCCGTGGGGGAAATCTCCAGCGCAGCGCCCAACTGGGCAGGGGTGACAGGTTCAGGGGCGGCAAAAAGCAAACCTTCCAACAATGCTGAAAGGTTGAGTTCGGGCAGGTTTTGAGAGTCGCTCATGCTATAATTGTCCGGTTTCGAGTTCAAATTTGTGAGGATACAATGAATAGGAAAATCTTACTGTCACTACTCGTTTTGATTCTATCATCCCTGGCCTGCAATATGTTCATCGGCGGGCCGGACTATCCCGAGGGCCAGATTCCCGTTTCGACCGAGATTGCCGGGAGCGTTGCAGAACAACTCAAGCAGGCCGTCGAAAATGCCCAACAAACCGGCACGCTGAGTTTTACCATGACCGAATCCCAGTTGACCTCGGTCATCGCCCAGCGGGTGTCTTCAGACCCCGATTCGTTCCTGACCGAGCCGCAGGTCTTCCTGCGCGATAACGAAATCCAGATTTACGGCAAAGCCGTGCAGGGATATTTCACTGCCAACGTGCGCATCGCCCTTTCAGCCAACGTGGACGCCAACGGGCAGCCCCTCATTGCTGTCAAGTCGGTCGATTTTGGCCCACTGCCCGCGCCGGAGGGACTGAACAACACCATCAGCGCGCTCTTCAACGAGGCTTTCACCGGGGCGCTTGGGCCGGCAGCCACCGGATTCCGTCTTGAAACCATTGCCATCGCCAACGGATTGATGACCTTCACGGGCCGCATTAAGTAGGCGGATTATACCCGATATACCCGCATTGCCGATGAAAGCCTCCATCCCGCTCTTGCTGATTGTCAGCCTGTTACTGGGCGGGTGTTTTGCGCCGCAAGTTTCATCGAGCGATTTGCAAATTAACGTGACAATCAACGTGGACGGGCAAAGCCTTCAAACGGCGATTCCTTCCGGCAGCACCGTCCAGCAGGCCCTGCAAGCCGCAAACGTCACCGTCGGCAGCCTGGATAAAGTTGAACCGCCGGCTTACGCGCTCTTGCAAGACGGCGGCCAGGTGACTGTTTCGCGCGTGCGCGAGGAATTCGACACCCGCCAGGTGACCCTGCCCTTCGAGCGGCAAACGGTGCGCAACGAATCCCTGCCTCAAGGTGAGGCCCGCCTCATCCAGGAGGGCGCCAACGGCATACAGGAACTGACCACCCGGCGCGTTTTCGAGAACGGCATCGAGACCAGCAATTCGATTGTCAAGGCTGTGGTTTTGCAACCTGCCCAGCCGGAAATTGTCATGGTCGGCGTGCAGACTCCGTTCTCGTCCCTGCCCATCAGCGGCAGGCTAGTTTATCTCGCAGGCGGGAACGCCTGGATGGTGCAGGGTTCGACCGCCAACCGGACTCCCATCGTCGCCAGCGGCGACCTGGACGGGCGCATCCTGAAATTATCCCCTCGTGGCGATTGGTTGCTCTACACCCGTAAATCGGAAAAACCGCTGAGCGAGGAAATCAACACCCTTTGGGCGCTCAACCTCGACGACCCGCAAGCCCGGCCCATCAACCTGAGGGTCTCGAACGTCATCCATTTTGCCGATTGGATTCCCGGCACGACCACCAATATCACCTACTCCACGGTCGAGCCGCGGGCTGCTGCGCCCGGATGGCAGGCCAACAACGACCTTTATACGCTCCGCTTTAGCGCGGCGGGCAATGTTGGCAAGCCCGCAACAGTCATCGAGGCCAACACTGGCGGCGTTTACGGCTGGTGGGGCAGCGACTTTGCCTGGTCGCCCGACGGCAGCCGCCTGGCCTTTGCCCGCCCCGACGGTATCGGCCTGGTCAGTTTCAGGGATAACGAACTGGTCAGCCTGGTCGAAATTACGCCGCTGCAAACCCTGAGCGATTGGGCGCTCATCCCGCCGCTGGCCTGGGGCGCGGACTCGCGGACACTTTTTTACGTCAACCATGCCCCGCCGCAGGGATTGGTCAACCCCGAAGAATCGCCCTATTTCGACCTTGGCGCGCTCTCGCTCTTGAGCGGGGCAAACGTGCGCATGGTGCACCAATCTGGCATGTTTGCCTACCCTGCCGCTTCCCCCGGCGCTCAAAACGAAAGCGAAATCGATTACCGGGTTGCCTACCTGCAAGCCTATTCACCCCTGCAATCAGAGACCAGCGGCTACCGGCTGTTCATCATGGACAGGGACGGCTCGAACCGCCGGGCGCTCTTCCCGCTCGAAGGCGCGCCAGGCATCGAACCACAAACCCCGCACTGGTCGCCTGCCAACGACGATGACAGCACAGCATTTATTGCAATACTCTACCAGGGCAATCTGTGGCTGGTGGACAGCCTGAGCGGTCAAGCAACCCAGGTCACGGGTGACGGGTTAATACAAAAGATAGACTGGCGATAATTTTACAGACATAACCCTCCCTGCTGAAATCTAGGATTTTTCTAAGCGTATGAATGAGTTATCTCCAGGCGAGATACCAGGATATATTTTCAACACTAACAAGGAAAAATTGATGACAATCTTACTTGTTTCTTTTCAGAAAAAATGGGCAGAAACAGACTTATGGAAAAAAATCTCTTTGGTGGCTTTTTTGCTTAATTTTTTTCTGGTTTTTCAATCATTTTTGCCAAATTTAGCGCAAATTAACCCATGGGATGAGGCTGACTATGTAAACGCAGGAAGATTTTTTCTAGAAGGACGATGGCCACCTCTTTCCTGGAGTCCTTTAACTGCCTTATTCTATGGTTTCACATATCTTGTATTTCAAGAGTCCCCTTTTTGGTTTTTGTATAGCATCACAGTTGGCAGAATCACTGCATTTATCTTGCTTTGGATAGCAACTTATTTGATAGCAAAAGAGTTATCTGCATTAACCCACCCACTAATTTTTATTGGCGTAGCCTTTATCACGCCTCTTTTTACAGGCATACTGGCAAATCCCAGTGATGCTTTTTTTGCAGCAATAACAGGTTTAGCGTTTGGACAATTCTTATCTTTTTATCACAAAGGAAAAGCATCGAGTCTAATCAGATTATCCACTTTATTAGGCCTTGCTGCATTAACGCGCAACGATGGCATAGTACTATTTTTCTGCATAATTCCAATAACTTTTTTTATAACCAAGCGCCACAACTTTTCATTTTCGCATTGGTTGCCAAGATTTTTTATCCCTTTCCTGACGCTAGTTGGCGGCTATTTGTTGCTTTATGGAGCATTTAGAGGAACCTTTGAAATAGGAACTGAAAAGCGTTCCTACATTGCTTTTGTTCAAGGGCATCAAATAATCTATGAAAAAGAAAGGGATTGCCCATATAGTTTCCAAAAATGCGCTGTGCTAGATGCAACCAATAAATTTGGAACAGCAGAGGAAAACAATAACTCAGTGATTCAGGCAATAATAAAAAATCCAGCAGTATTTTTGCCTCGTGTTATAAAAATGACAAGCACATTACCCGATGTTTTTTTTGATGGTTATGGAAGACAGTTTTCATATATCTTAATTTTTATGTCAGCATTAGGCATATTCAAGCTGATAATATCTAGAAACTATTTTTCCATCTTTATATTAATATCCTGGAGTGCATATCTTGGGGTTTATTTCTTAACTTTCTTTAGGTATGGTTATCTTCAAAACTCTTTTTATATTCCCTTTACACTGTCTGCTATTGGAATCTTGTTTCTGGTAGACACAATGAAAACAAAAAAAGGATTCTTGCTGTTATTAATAATTTTTACCATTATTACGGCGGGGGTTTTCGCAAATCTTCCATCAATTTATTTTAACTTTAGCATTCTAGCCATTACACTATTAATGGGGCAATTATTAGCTGCTAGCGAGTTATCAGAGACATCAAAAAAACTTATTCCCGTCCTCTTATTGTTATCAGCAAGTCTAATAATAAGAGGGAACTACTATCCCGTTATTACAGGCCGCGATCTTGCACAATTTCCCGAAGAGCAAGCCCTGCTTATAATGCAAAATGAATTCGACAAAAATGATTTAATAGCGGCTGGTGCTAGAGGGGTTGTTTATGCGGCAAACATGGAATATTTTTCATTAGGAGATGATCGTATTGATACAGATTCGTCAGAAAAACTGTACGAACAACTAAAAAATGCTGGTGTCAGCGGTATTTATGTAGACCACCACTTATCAAGCAATAACAGAAATGTATGGGTATTGATAGAGTCTGAGATAAGCACAAGGTATGAGATTCTATATACCGGAAAAAATGGCTCCATCCTTGTTCTCAAAGTTTCTGAATAACCTATCAAAAAAAATAAGCAAGGAAACCCTCTCATGCGTATCCTCATTACCGGCGCGGCCGGATTTCTCGGCTCGCACCTTTCAGACCGCCTCATCAGCGAAGGCCACCAGGTTGTCGGCCTGGATAATTTCATCACCGGTTCGCCGGATAACATCGCCCACCTGGCCGGGAACGAAAACTTCACCTTCTACCGCCGCGATGTCTCGGAATATATCTTCACCCCCGGCAAAGTGGATGCCGTGCTACACTTCGCCTCGCCCGCCAGCCCCAACCCGGCCTCCCCCTACGCCTATTTCAACCTGCCCATCCAGACCATGAAGGCCGGGGCTTTGGGCACGCATCACACCCTCGGCGTCGCCAAAGCCAACAATGCCCGCTACCTGCTGGCCTCCACCAGCGAAATTTACGGTGACCCGCTTGTCCACCCGCAGAGTGAAGATTACCCCGGCAATGTCGATATCACCGGCCCGCGCGCCGTCTACGATGAAGCCAAACGCTTCGCCGAAGCCCTGACCCTGGCCTACCATCGCCAGCATAAAGTGGATACGCGCATCGTTCGTATTTTCAATACCTACGGCCCGCGCATGGACTTGGAAGACGGGCGCGCCCTGCCCAACCTGCTCAAACAGGCCCTGCTCGGCCAGCCCCTGACCGTCTACGGCGACGGACAGCAAACCCGCTCCTTTTGCTATGTAGACGACCTCGTGGATGGCATCGTCAAACTGCTCCATTCCGACGAGCATATGCCGGTCAACATCGGCAATCCGGTTGAAATGACCCTGCTCCAGTTTGCCGAAATTATCAACCGCGTCACCGGCAACCCCGCCGGAATCACTTTCGTCGATGCCCGCTCCTCGCGCGACCCGCAGCGCCGCCGTCCCGACATCACCCGCGCCCAAAACATCCTCGGCTGGCAGCCAAAGGTCGACCTCGAGGAAGGACTGCGCCGCACCATCCCCTACTTCAAGGAAAAACTGGGGCTGGCATGACCATGATTCTGAACAACCCAGACGAGCGCGTGCGCTTCACCAAATTCGCCATCGTCGGCGCGCTTGGCTCCGCCATCGACATTGCCGTGATGAACCTGCTGGTTGCCCTGGCAGGCGCATCGCTGGTTCTCGCAGGCACGGTCTCCTTCATCTGCGCCGTTGTCAACAACTTCACCCTCAACCGCCTGTGGACCTACCCTGAGTCGCGTTCCAAACCGCTCATGGGACAATTGTTCCAGTTTGGCATCGTCAACGCCATAGGCCTGCTCATCCGCGTGCCGATTCTCAAACTTGGCGAACCCATTCTCGACGCTTACCTCGAAACCCTGCCTTACCAGTACGCCGCACAACACCACACCTTTATCAGCCACAACATCACCCTGGCCTTTGCAATCGGCGTTGTCATGCTGTGGAACTTCTTCGTCAACCGCTATTGGACGTATAATGATGTTGCCATCAACAGCCCCCGCCTGAGAAGAAAGCGCAGCCAATGACAGCATCCCAAACTCCGGCAATTATTCCCATTTACAGCACCCGCGGCGACGTTGAAATTTTCCTGGTTTACCCACACCTGTACAACCGCACCGGCGACTGGGTCGGCTTTGTCCAGCCCAACCGCGAAGTCTACTCCGTACTCGGCTACTACGTCGGCGAACTCTCCAACGACAAGCGCATCCTGCGCAAACGCTCGATGGACGAAGTCAAAGAGCGCATCAAGCCGCCACCCGCCCCATCAGGTCGCCTGCGCGCCCCGGCCACCCTGCCCCTGCCGCCCATGATGGCCGAACTGCCGCACAGCATCATCGACGTGCTCGAAGACATGCCCGAACGCCTGCACCCCCTCGGCAGCGGCGAACTGCAAGAAGACCTGGATTAATGCCCAACTGGAAGCCCGCCCCCCCTGTCGAAATCGCCGATTTGGATGAACTCGGACTTCATCCGTTTATCAGCCGCGCCCTCACCCGGCGCGGTTTCCGTACCCCGGCCTCGGTGCGGGCCTTCCTCGAACCGGGCCTGTATCCCGTTACCCCGGCCTCCGAACTACCCGATTTGGATTCCGCCCTGCGGCGCATCTGGAAAGCCCTCCGTCAAAACGAGCGCGTCTGCGTCTGGGGCGATTTCGACGTGGACGGGCAAACCGCCACAACCGTCCTCGTCCAAACCCTGCGGGCCATCGGCGCAAACGTCACCTACCATATCCCTGTCCGGGCAAAAGAATCGCACGGCATCAAAGTCGAATACCTGAAAACCGAAATCGACAACGGCGCGACTCTCATCCTGACCTGCGACACGGGCATCAGCGAACACAAAGCGGTCGAATACGCCGCCAGCCGGGGCGTGGACGTACTCATCACCGACCACCACGACCTGCCCGAAGGCTCCCTGCCGAATGCGCTGGCGGTGGTCAACCCCAAACGACTGCCGGAAAAACACCCGCTCTACAGCCTGGCCGGGGTAGGCGTGGCCTACAAACTTGCCGAAGCCCTGCTTGAAAACGCCAACACCAACCTCGCCCCCGATTCCCTGCTCGACCTGGCCGCCCTCGGGCTGGTCGCCGATGTGGCCGACCTGAGCGGAGATACGCGCTACCTCGTCCAGCGCGGGCTAGTTCAACTGCGGCGCAACCAACGGCTGGGGTTGCAGGTCATGCTCGAACTGGCTGGCACAAACCCCGCACAACTGACCGAAACCCATATCGGCTTTACGCTTGGCCCGCGCCTGAACGCTCTCGGCAGGCTGGGCGATGCCAACCCGATGGTCGAACTGCTGACCACAAAAGACCCGTCCAGGGCGCGGGTGCTGGCAACGCAACTCGAAGGACTCAACCAGCAGCGCCGACTTCTAACCAGCCAGGTGACGCAAGCCGCGCTGGCCCAACTCAAACAAAACCCCGAACTGCTCGAACAAGCGGCGCTGGTCTTGCACCACCCTGAATGGCCCGCCGGAATTATCGGCATTGTAGCCGGGCGGCTGGCCGAACGCTACCGCAAACCAACCCTGCTGCTGACCAGCACAGACCCAATCCGCGGCTCGGCGCGCTCGGTGGAAGGTGTTCACATCACCGAGGCCATTCGCGCTTGCGAGAAGTTGCTGCACGGCCTTGGCGGCCACCCAATGGCGGCGGGATTATCGCTGGCTGCCGAGAACCTGTCCACGCTGCGGCGGGAGTTGTCACGAGCGGTCGAATCCCAGCTCGAGG
>JAGVAO010000088.1 GCA_020060235.1 Anaerolineales bacterium
ATGGAATACGAAGGCGGGCTACCCAGGCCACCCTTCCAACTGACCGACAACGAATACAGCCTGCTCGACGAAACCGACCTGGTCTTCATCGACCCCATCAGCACCGGCTTCAGCCGCCCAGTCGAAGGCGAAAAAGCCAAAGAATATCACGGCTTCAAAAAAGACATCGAGAGCGTGGCTGAATTCATCCGCCTGTACAGCACCCGCTACCAGCGCTGGCTGTCGCCCAAATTCCTGATTGGCGAAAGCTACGGCACCACCCGCGCCTCGGCCCTCTCCAGCCACCTGTTGCAGCGTCACGGCCTGTACCTGAACGGCATCATGCTCGTCTCGGCGGTGCTGGATTTCTCGACCCTCGACTTCCCGCCCGGCCACGACCTGCCCTACATCCTGTTCCTGCCCTCCTACGCCGCCACCGCCTGGTATCACCGCAAACTGCGCGTCCGCCGCCCGCTGCAAAAACTGCTCGAGGAAGTGCGCGAATTTGCCATGACCGAGTACGCCAGCGCGCTGATGAAAGGCGACGCCCTGCCCAAACGCGAACGCAACGCCGTGGTGCAGAAACTCGTCCGCTATACCGGCCTGTCGGCAGATTACATCGAACGCAGCAACCTGCGCGTGACCGACCATCGTTTCTTCAAGGAATTCCTGCGCAGCGAGGGCAAAACCGTTGGGCGTTTCGACAGCCGCCTGACTGGCATCGACCGCGACACCGTCGGCGAACATCCCGACTACGACCCGTCCTATGCCAACGTCGCCGGGCCGTACACCGCCGCCTTCAACCACTACATCCGCGCCGAACTCAACTTCGAGAGCGACCTGCCCTATCACATTCTCAACTTCCAGGTCTGGCCCTGGTCGTATGCCGAGCACGAGAACGAATACGTGCGCGTCTACGAAAACCTGCGCCAGGCCATGACCCAGAACCCGCACATGAAGGTCTTCGTCGGCAACGGCTACTACGACCTGGCCACACCCTTCTTCGCCACCGAATACACCTTCAACCACATGGGCCTGCACGAAAGCCTGCGCCAGAACGTCAGCATGGGCTACTACGAAGCCGGGCACATGATGTATGCCCTCCTCCCCGCCCTGGCAGCCCTCAAAGCCGACCTGGCCGAGTTCATCCAGAAGGCAAAGTAAATATTGCAACCGCCAAGGCCGCCAGGGAGCCAAGACGCCAAGATTTTTTAGGAGAACCTGGCGTCTTGGCCACTTGGCCTCTTGGCGGTAAGATTTTAAGCAATAAGGTTTTAAGAAAGCATGAAAGTCTTCCACTCCCCCGCCCATACCCAACACGCCCCGCCCTTCGAGATATTTGACGGCGGCGAGAAAATTACCAACTTCGAAATGCCCGAGCGGATGGAGCGGATTCTCTCCGCGCTGCGGACGGATGGCCGCTACGAAATCGTCCCACCCGAAGACTTTGGCCTCGCACCGATTCGGGCGGTCCACGACCGGGGCTATCTCGACTTCCTGCGGACGGCTTTCGACGAGTGGCTGGCCGAGCCGACCGACTACGAGCGTATCGCCCTCTTACCGGCAACCTTTCCCCTGCCCGGCCCGCGCGGACACGTCCCCACAACCCTGTTGGGCCGCGCCGGGTACTACATGAGCGACCTCTCGGCGCCCATCGTCGCCGGAACCTACCCGGCCGCCCTGGCCTCGGCCAATTGCGCGTTGAGTGGAGCGAAATTCATCTCACTATCCGCGCATCCGTTCCCATCCGCTGACAACCCCATCCGCGCATCCGCGCCCCATCCGTTGACAGCCTTCGCCCTCTGCCGCCCACCCGGCCACCACGCCGGACGCGCCAACTGCGCCGGGTATTGCTACCTCAACAACGCCGCCGTCGCCGCCCACTGGCTGACCCAATTCGGGACAGTTGCCATTCTCGACATCGACTACCACGCCGGAAACGGCACCCAGGACATCTTCTACGAACGCGCCGACGTGCTAACCCTCTCCATCCACGCCGACCCTGATTTTGAGTATCCCTACTATGCCGGGTACGCCGACCAAACCGGAGCAGGCGCAGGGCTGGGATTCCACCAGAACTACCCCCTGCCTCTCGGTACAGACGACGCCGCCTACCTCGACACGCTGGCAAAAGCCATCGAGCGCATCACGGTCTACAGTCCACAGTCCCTGGTCGTTTCAGCGGGCATGGACATCTACGGCGACGACCCGCTCGGCAGAATCCGCGTCACCCGCGAGGGCATCCGCCAAATCGGGCAGGCGATTGCCGGGTTAAAACTTCCGACGCTGGTCGTCATGGAAGGCGGCTACAACAACGAAGCCCTTGGCCTGAATGTTTGCGCTTTTTTGGAAGCGTTTCATCAGTAAGCGTTTTTCTACCGGGCAACCTTCGTGATGGTTTGTCATTTCGAGCGATAGCGAGAAATCTTTTCGTTGTGCGTAGGATTTCTCCCCGCTACGCGGCTCGAAATGACAAGAATAAGTAACAAGTTACTGTTTAAATTGTTTTGTCAGGTACAAAATCAGGTTTATAAATTTTAGAGGTTGCCATGCAAAAAAACAAAACATTATTGACTGCTTTCATCATCCTGGACACAATCATCATCGCGCTGGTGGTGGTTTATTTTCTCGCCAAACCGGCCCCCGAGCACCCCTACTACGCCGACCGGCCCAATGTCATGGTCATCGCCCACCAGGGCGGCAACCACCTGTGGCCCGATAACACCATCTTCGCCTTCCAGAACGCCGCCGACTTGGGCGTGGACGTGCTCGAAATGGACTTGCACATCACCAGCGACGAGGTGCTGGTCATCATTCACGATGAAACCGTCGACCGTACCACCGACGGCAGCGGCGAGGTGGAGCAAATGACCCTGGCCGAAATCAAAGCCCTCGACGCCGCCTACCGCTGGACGCGCGACGAGGGTACAACCTATCCCCATCGCGGACAGGGAATCAGTGTGCCGACCCTTGAGGAAGTTTTCCAGGCTTTCCCCGGCCAGCGCATGACGATTGAAATCAAGAAGACCGAACGCTCGATGGCCGCGCCCTTCTGCGCCATGATTCGCAAGTACAACATGCAGGAGCGCGTGCTTGTGGCTTCCTTCCACGATGAGCGCCTGGCCGAGTTCCGCGCCGAATGCCCGGAAGTGGCAACTTCCTCGGCCCGGCAGGAGACGACCATTTTCGTACTGCTGACCAAGGCCTGGCTGGGCGGGTTGTTCTCGCCGGAATTTCACAGCCTGCAAGTGCCGAAAGAGTCCAGCGGAATCACCGTCATGACTCCCGGATTCGTGCAGGCGGCGCATGCCCGCAACCTGAAGGTCGAACCCTGGACGATAAACGACCCGGAGCAAATGAAACTGTACATCGAGTGGGGCGTAGACGGCATGATTACCGACCGCCCCGACCTGCTGCTCGAAATTTTGGGGAGAAAGAAATAGGTGTGTTGATGAAAAGGATTCTCCCGCTTTTGCTGATGCTGCTCCTTTCAGCGTGCAGCCTGCCGATTGCGCCAAACCCGGCCCAGGCGGCGAGCGCGACGCCCCCTGCCGAGACGGAAACCGCCACCCCCAGCGCAACCGCCACCTTAACGGAAACGCCAACCCCCACGCCATCCCCCAGCGATACCCCCACCATTGCCCTGACCCCCACTGAAACCGAGACGCCGACCATTACGCCGACAGCGACTTTCGCCTTCCCGGTGGTGACGGTCAACAAACAGGCCCACTGCCGCTATGGGCCTTCGACCGCCTATCTGCATGCCGCCGACCTGTACGCCGGGGACGTGGGCACAGTGCGCGGGCGCTTCCAGTACAGCAGGTGGCTTTACATCAAGTTTGACAAGTTGAATTATTTTTGCTGGGTGGCCCCCTCGGTGGTCGATGTGGAGGGCGACATTAGCATGATTTACATGACCGACGTGCGCCTGCCGGGGCCAAGCGTGCTGTATAACCCGCCTTCAAGCGCGTACGCCGAGCGGGTGGGCGATAAAAAGGTCAAAATTAGTTGGGATTCGGTCAAGATGACCAAGGACGATGACCGGGGTTATATGCTGGAGTTGTTTGTCTGCCAGAACGGGGCTTATATCTGGTTTACGGCTTCCATCCCCGACCAGTTCACGACCAGTTATGTGGTCGAAGACGGCCCCGGCTGCGCTGCGCCTTCGGGCGGGGTGGTTTATGCGGTCGAGAAACATGGCTATACGACGCCGCGAAAAATCAACTGGCCCGCGCCATAAACAGGGCCAGGAATTGTGACGAAAAGCATTAAATCTGTGCCATAATAAATCCATACCGTTCTTCAATTCCCAAAGGAGACCAAAAGATGGCGAAAATTTCAATCACCCGTGAAGACGCGCTTGAGTACCACCGCCTCAAGGGCAAGCCGGGAAAAGTGGCGATTGTGCCGACCAAACCGATGGACACCCAGCGCGACCTGAGCCTGGCTTACTCGCCCGGTGTGGCCCACCCGGTTTTGGAAATCGAAAAGGATGCCGATTTGGCCTATGAGTACACGTCCAAAGGCAACCTGGTGGCGGTCATTTCAAACGGCACAGCCATCCTGGGTTTGGGAGACCGCGGCGCGCTGGCCAGCAAGCCGGTGATGGAAGGCAAGGGGGTGCTGTTCAAGAAATTTGCGGATGTGGATGTATTCGATATCGAAGTCAACAGCCACGACCCGGAGGAAATCATCCGTGTGGCTGCGGCCATCTCGCCCACGTTTGGCGGCATCAACCTGGAAGATATCAAAGCCCCGGAATGTTTTTACATTGAAGAAACCCTGAAAGGGATGCTCGATATTCCAGTCTTCCACGACGACCAGCACGGCACGGCCATTATTTCATCGGCGGGGCTGGCCAGCGCGCTGGAAGTGGTCGGCAAGAAACATTCCGAAATCCGCATTGTCATTTCGGGCGCGGGGGCTTCGGCCGTTTCGTGCGCCGAACTGGCCATCCGCTGGGGAGTGAAGCGCGAAAACATTATGCTGGTCGATACCAAGGGCGTGGTCTACAAAGGCCGCGCCGAGGGTATGAATCAGTACAAGGAACGCCTGGCGGTCGAAGACAAGGGGCACCGCACCCTGGCGGATGCCGTCGAGGGCGCCGATGTCTTTTACGGGCTTTCGGTGGCCGATGTGCTCAAACCCGAAATGGTCAAGACCATGGCCGAACGCCCGATTATCTTTGCCATGGCCAACCCCGACCCCGAAATCAAGTACGAACTGGCAAAAGAGACCCGTCCTGATTCCATCGTGGCGACCGGCCGCTCCGATTACCCCAACCAGGTCAACAACGTGCTCGGCTTCCCGTTCATCTTCCGCGGCGCGCTGGATGTCCGCGCCCGGGCCATCAACGAGGAGATGAAGTTTGCCGCCTCGCAATCCCTTTTTAAACTGACGAAGGAAGACGTGCCGGATTCGGTGCTGCGTGCTTACGGCGTCGAGAGCATGAAATTTGGCGCGGACTATATCATCCCCAAGCCGCTCGACCCGCGCGTACTGCTCTGGGAGGCCCCTGCCGTCGCCCAGGCCGCCATGGAAACCGGCGCGGCCCGCAAGAAAATCGACATCGACGAGTACCGCGAACAACTGGCCTTCCGCCAGGGACAGGGCCAGCGCGTGCGTTACTTCATCATGAACAAGGCGCGCGCCAGCAAGGCCACCAAACGCCTGGTCTTTGGCGAAGGCGAGGAGACCAAAATCATCCGCGCCGCCGCCCAGGTGCTCGACGAAGGCATTGCCCGCCCCATCCTGATTGGCCGCCCCGACATCATCAACGAGAAAATCAAACTGCTCAGCCTGAACTTCAAGCCCGAAGTGGTCGACCCCGACCGATTCGACAAACTGGAAAAATACAGTGAGGCCTATTACCAGTTGCGCCAGCGCAAAGGTCTGACCCTGACCCACGCCAACAAAATGATTCACGATCCGAATGTGCTCGGCCCGATGATGGTCAAAATGGGCGACGCCGACGCTTTCGTCTCCGGGCTGACGTATGAGTATCCCGAGGTCATCCGCCCGGCGCTGCAAATCCACAAGACCGCCGCGGGAACCACCAAAGCCGCCGGGGTGTACATCATGATTGTCGGCGACCGCACCTTCCTGTTCACCGATGCGACCGTCAACATTGACCCCAGCGCCGAGGATTTGAGCGAAATCGCCTGCCTGGCTGCCGATTTTGCAAAAAAACTGGAACTGGAACCGCGGGTGGCCTTCCTGTCGTTCTCGAATTTCGGTTCGACCCCCCATCCGCTTTCGGACAAAGTCCGCAAGGCCGTCGAACTGACCAAAGCCCGCTGCGACTTCGTGGTGGACGGCGAGATGCAGGCCGACACAGCGGTGGTGGCCGACATCATCGAAAACCGCTACCCGTTCAGCGCGGTCAAGGAAGCCAATGTTCTGGTCTTCCCCTCGCTCGAAAGCGCCAATATCGCTTACAAACTCCTGGCCCGCCTGGGCGACGCCAAAGCCATCGGGCCAATCCTGCTGGGCGTGGGCGCGCCGGTGCATGTCCTGCAAACCGGCGACGAGGTCAACGACATCGTCCAGATTGCGGCGGTGGCGGTAATGGACGCCATCAATCGCGGCAAGAAGTAAAACAAACCAGCAATCCAATCCGCAGGGACGCCGCAGGTTGTTTGCGTCCCTGCGGCCTTTTTAACCGCACCCAGTTGTGCTAAAATAATAGCGTGAACAGAAAACTTCCCGTCCCCCAACCTGACCGCGCCAGTTACCTGAAACACAAGCGTGAAACCACCCGCCATATCTTGCTGCCGGTCATCCTGAGCGGCGTGCTCATCCTGGCCCTTTTCACGCTGGTGGCTTACGCCACCTTTGCCGAAAACGGCGACGTGGAACGCTGGGCCGCCATTTCGACCGTCTGGATAGTCATCCCGCTGATGGCGCTCCTGCTGGCCGTCATGGTTGTCCTGTGGGCCGCCGTCTACGGGCTGCACCGCTTGCTAAACATCACCCCCGAATACACCGGCATCGCCCAGGAAATTATCCTGCGCGTCAACGCCAAGACCCGCTGGTACGCGGCGGAGGTGACCAACCGGGTCATCCGCTTCCGCGCCTGGGTCGATACCCTGCAAGCCTTCTTTAAGCGGGATTAATCGCTTTTATAACGGAGAGAAAAATGTCGAAAAATGAAATTGTCAAACGTTCGAACAGTTCGCGCATCCTCTTGGGCGGCGCACTGATTGGGGCTTTTACCGGGCTGCTGGCCGCCATGCTGGTTTCGCGCCGCGCCCAAAAAGCCCATCGCGACGCGCCTCTGACCGCCACCGAGGGCATCAAAATCGGCTTGCTGGTCTTTGGCCTGCTGCGCGCCATCTCCTCCCTCGGCGACGACTAGGCTGCCACCAGGCACAAAAACGACCGGGCCTGCTCGGTCGTTTTTTTATGGACACCCCGCCGATGCAAACCATGTACACCCATCCAAGTTTTTATTCGACCGGGCAAATTCTCGACCTGGGCATCACGAGAAAAATCGCCAGGAAATTGTTCCCGGCGATGAGAAGTTCAAATACTTCATGCTCAATGCGCTCTTATACCTCTCCCTATTCGATTGGAACCCACACATAAATCGTCCATCCCAACACAAATGGGATATTTGCAGCTTCCTGGTAAGTCTCAAACCTTTGTTTGTCATCTGTTATGATGCAATCAAAGGTTTGATTATTAATATTGCCCTGAATATCATCTTGCCATTGCATCAGTTGGTGCTTCAAATATTCAGCAGGTGCCGTGGAAATTTGACCAAAGAACGTCTCCCTGTCTGGAATGGCAGTTTCAGCATATTCAATTTGTCCATTGTTATATACGGGAGAGATATTATTTTCAATTTTATACACAGCTACCAGAGGAGTCTTGTCATAGATGTTTTCACATTGAGCCGCATACTCTGAAAGCGTTGAAAACGCTTTATTCAAGTATGAGTAATCCTGCGCATAATTGAGCCGAAAAGGGAAAATACAGAAGGCCAAAATAAGCGCTTGAAGTACAGTACGGTACACATTCAACCTAAACAATCCATCAATCTTCGGGATGGTTAAATAAAGCAAGAATGGCAACAGTAATTCACCATAATATGTGTAAATATTCCCGCCATGTTGCCCTAACCAGAAACTTAAAACTACTATCGCGAGAATAACACCAACATCAAATATATCTACAGAAGCGTTATTTAAAAAGGGTTCCTTAAGCTTAACAGGGGACAAACGAACTTTTTTTAGCCGGTCTAAATCCAAATGCGAAACTGTTTTATAAAGATAGAAAAAATAGAGTAGAAAGAGCGGCCAGTAAGAACCGAGAAAAGTATTTGTTTGCTCTTCCAGGCGGGAGGAACTGATGCTGGTAACCGAGATAACAATATGGTGCAAAATCGAATACTCATAGTAAAGCGGAAAGAAGTTTCTAATCAAAATAAAAGAAGTGAATCCCACCGCAGCGACAGCCACGATAAATAAATACGCTTTTTGCTTTGAGACAAAAAGAAAAAGAAATGCCGCAACCACAATGGCGGAAAAGAACATATATTGTTTGAAGTAAAAACTGGCTAAGCACGAAAGCGCGCACAAAAGAATGCTAAGGTCGTCAAAATCCCTCTTTAATAAAAAATAAAAGCCAAAAAGCGCAAAAAACATTGCAGGGGCATCTGGTCGGGCTCCATTGATTGCCCAGATGTAACACATTGAATTTAATAGAATCAAAACCCCAATCATTGCCGATGCTATGGAGGCATTTCGTTTTCGGAAAATCCAAAAAGACAACACTAAAAATACCGCCCCAAAAAAGACGTTATATAACCTGGCAACCAACAACGGATGGTTTCCAAGATTAACAAACGGAGATAGCGTTAATGGATACAAAACGCCATATAAATAAATATGTTCAGGAAAATTTTCGAAGGCGTACGGGTTAATTCCTCCCGAAATAGCGACAGCCGGAGATACAATCGCCACCTCCCGATACTCAAGCGGATATGGGAACGATAAAAAACCAAACACATACTGAACTGGATAAATCAATAGCAAAGCGATAAACAAAAACAGGATTATATTTTTATAAAGAACTGGCATTTTTTCATCTATAAATGACCAATCTACACGATTCCAATAGACAGCCAGTTTTTCCAAAAGGAGAAACAACAAAAAACATAGTATTGCAAACAACAGAGTAAATGCTCCTATTAACACAATTTGGAACAGAATTGCCCGCCCTTCGAAACTTTTTCCCGAAAAAAGAAATAAAGTAAGACCTTCTTTATTTACCCATGAAAACAAAAAAGCCCAGAAAACAAACAGTACGATTTTGGGCAGATGAAGATATTTTCCCAATAGCATTGTTTTTTGCTCTCCTGAATATTCTTAAAGTGAAAACTTCTTGCGCTTCGGCTCAACTACCCCTTCACGCACACCAACCCCTTGAGATACGCCCCCTCGGGGAAATGGACAGAAATCGGGTGGTCAGGCCCCTGGGTCAGCGTCTCGACGATTTGGGCGTCCACGCCCGCATCCAGCGCAGCCGAGGCGACAATTTTCTGGAACAGGGCCGCGTCGATGCCGCCGGAGCAGGAAAACGTGACCAACATTCCGCCGGGACGCAGCAGTTTGAATGCCAGGCGATTGATGTCCTTGTAGCCGCGCGCGGCTTTCTCAGCCTGGACGGCAGTGGGGGCAAACTTGGGAGGGTCGAGGATGATTAAATCCCAGGCGCGATTCTGGTCGCGGAATTTTCTCAGCGCTGTGAACACATCCGCTTCGAGCCACTCGAAAGCGGTTGTTGAGCCTGTCGAAACATCCGCCCGGATTCCGTTCAAGGCGGTATTTTCCTGCCCGAGGGCCAGCGCATCGGCGGAGGTATCGACGGATAAAACGCTTTTAGCTCCGCCCAGGGCAGCATGGACGCTGAATCCGCCCGTATAGCAAAAACAATTAAGCACGTCGCGCCCGGCAGCCAGTTGGCCGACCTTGTGACGATTGGCGCGCTGGTCGAGGTAGAAGCCGGTCTTGTGGCCGGTTTCGATGTTAACGTGGAATTTCAGGCCGTACTCGTTAATCGTTATTCGAGATTCGGGTTTCGCGCCGCGCAACAGGCCAGTACGTGGAAGCAAACCTTCCAGTTCGCGCACATCGGCGTCGGAGCGTTCGTAGATGGCCGCTGCGCCGGTCAGTTCAAGCAGCAGGTCGGCCAGGGTATCGCGCCAAAACTCACAGCCAGCCGTCAGCGATTGCAGGACAAGCACTTGCCCATAACGGTCAACCACCAGGCCGGGCAGTCCGTCCGATTCGGCGTGGACGAGGCGAAACGCATCAGTGCCCCCCTCAGCCCGCCCATTTGCCTGCGGAAAATGGGGGGAAGGGAAAAATATCGTCCGCAGCGAGAGCGCAGCCGAAATCCGCCGCCGGAAAAAGTCGGCGTCCACCGCCTCGTCGGGGTCGAACGTCCACACCCGTGCGCGGATTTGCGAAGTCGGCGAGTAAGCGGCCCGCGCCAGCCATTGCCCGTCGGCAGCGCGGACGTCCACCGTCGCGCCGGGAGCCGGGTTGCCGTTGACTTGCGCCACCGCGCCCGAAAAGACCCACGGGTGGCGGCGCAGGAGGGATTTTTCACGTCCAGGTTTGAGAATGATGTTCATAAAATTGTCCTTACGGCTCAGGCGCGGGGTCGTAGGGGGTTATAAAAAACGCCTTCCACGCGCCCGGCGTTTGCTCTGAAACCCCTGAAAACTCGGTCATAATGTGAATAAACGTGCGCCCCGGTTTGAGCGGGAATTCGGTTTTATCGGGCCAGATGAAATGCAGCGGGCGCAGCAGGCCGGTCTGGCGCTCCCACTCGCGATTTCCCGTGCTCCAGCGAATTTTATACACCTGCCCGTCGCGGAAGGCGAAGGCATAGCCCTCCAGGCCGGGGCGCAGGTTGATGTCGTACTGGTTGTGACGAAAGACATCGTGGGTGGCGTAAATGACGATTACGTTCTCGAAAGCCAGTTGCCGCCCGGTCAACATATCGAGGGCCGGGGCAAAGAGACCGCTGTTGTCCTGGAAATCGTTCCAGCGCAAATACGCGCCCGAAAGCGGGTCGTACTGCCACTCGGCCTGGTTGAACTGGTGGTAATAGACCCACAATTTCTCCGCCTCGAACCCGCCAGGCGGCGGGAGCGGGTCAAACAAATGCCCTGAATAATTAATCGGCCTGAAACTCAGCCGCCCCTCGGCCAGTTCGCGCATTTCAGGGGCAGTCAGGATGCCGTCGTTGACATCGTCCGAGTCGGTGCCGTAGACGATGCGGCACTTATCGAGGCGCGGCAAAATGTCGTGCCCCGCCCCGGCAAAGGCCAGGCAACTAAACGGGAACATCTTGTTAAGGGTCGCATACGTCAACCGCCCGGAACGGATGGGCTGCACGCGTCCCTCCTCAGCCGGGGGCGGCGCAAGCAGCGTAAACCCGGCGCTCCAGGAACGGGATTCAAGATGCGGGGAGAAGGCTTCGGTCAGTCCTGTCGCCGGGTCGGCATCGCTGTCGCTGTCATCGTCACCGACATTCGGGGTTACAAAGTCAAAATCGTCCGTTTTTTGGAAAAAGAGTTGGACGGGTTCCGTTAAATTGGCCGTCTCGAAGGCGAAATAGCCGTTTCCGTCTGTCGAAGTTTGCGCCAGCGTGCCACCCGTCGCCGGGTCGCGCAATTCGACGCAGATTCCGCCGAGACCCTGCTCCCAGTCATCCAGGCGGCTGTTGCCGTTTTCGTCGAGCCAGGCGCGGCCCCCCCAGGGCCACTCCCCCTGCGGATTGTTTATCCCGTCCCGAACGGCGCACTCGCCGCTGACGTTCGGCACCGGGCGCGGGTATTCGCCGTAAAAAACGCCCAGGAAGCGGGTCGTGCCGTAGCCGATGAATAGTTCAAAGACCCAATCGGCGAAGGCCGGCCCGGCCTGCGGACGCGCCGTGACGGGGCTGTTGCTAATCGAGACCAGCATGGCGGGCAGGCCGAGCAGTTCGGGGTTCGAGACCGCCCGCCCGGTCAGCGGGTTGACGCCCGCCGGGAAGGAATCGGCGTCCGGGCCGAGGGCGCTCATCGATAGGCGCGGCTGGGCTGCGGGAGTAAAAGTTGGGGCAATGGTTGCGGTTGGTTCAGCGGTGGCTGTCGGTTCAGCGGTAGCTGTTACAGTTGGGCTTTCATCCAGGGATGGGGTCGCTGTTTGGGATATTTCCACACTGGCTTGCGGGGCGCAAGCAGAAAACAAGACAACCAACAGGGTCGTAATCAGGAATGTTTTTTTCATAGCGTTTACGGGGATGAATTTCGCGAATCATCCAAAAATTCGTACAATTCGTGAAATTCGTGTTAAAGGTTTTTCTCCCACCCCTTTTTAATACGTTCGTAGGTCTGCGCCAACTCCTCGGGCAGCACGCGCACCTCGCCGACAGTGGACATGAAATTCGTATCGCCGCCCCAGCGCGGGACGATGTGAATGTGAATGTGTCCCGGCACGCCCGCGCCAGCCGCCGCCCCCATGTTGATGCCGATGTTGAATCCCTGCGATTTATAAATCTCGCGCAAAACCACCGTCGCGCGTGAGACCAGTTCCATCATCTCGGCCCGGGTCGGCGCATCGAGCAGGTCGAGCGTATCGGCGTGCTGGAAGGGCACCACCATGACATGCCCGCTAGTGTAAGGGAATTTGTTCAAAATCAGGAAAGTCCGCTCGCCGCGCGCCACCACCAGGTTTTCCGCGCTGTCGGCTTGCGCCAGGGCCTTACAGAAAATACACCCGTCTTCGGGTTCGGCCTTGCTGATGTATTTCATGCGCCATGCAGCCCAGAGATGTTTCATGATTTATCCTTTTTGTTTATTGGAATCATTTTACTCTAAACTTGCGCCAGAATCATTTGACACGCGCCCCAAGGCGGTGTAATATCTCGGCGATGAACCAACCTTCCCTTTTCCAGGTCCGCCGCTGGAGCGTGACCGAACTGACCCGCCACCTGCGCCGCATCCTCGAAAGCGACGAAAGCCTGCAAGACGCCTGGGTGCAGGGCGAAATTTCGAACCTGTCACGCCCGTCTTCGGGGCATGTCTACTTCACGCTCAAAGACAGCGGCGCGGCGCTCAAATGCGTCATCTGGAAGGGCGACGCGGCCCGCCTGCGCGGAATCCCGATGCAGGACGGGCTGTCCATCGAAGCGCACGGCAAAATCGGCGTGTACGAACCCGGCGGGCAGTACCAGTTGTATGTAGACACCGTCCGCCCGGCGGGCGAGGGCGCGTTGTATGCCGAATACCTGCGCCTGAAATCCGTGCTCGAAGCCGAGGGATTGTTTGCCAGCGAGCGCAAACGCCAAATTCCGCAGTTCCCGCGCAAAATCGGCATCCTGACCTCGCCGACCGGGGCAGCCTTGCGGGATATGCTCAACACCCTGCGCCGCCGGATGCCGCTGGCCGAGGTAATTCTCGCACCATCCGCCGTTCAGGGGGAAGCAGCGCCGCTGGAACTTGTGGCTGGCTTGCAAAAACTAAACGACCTGTTTCAACCCGATGTGATTCTCGTTGCGCGCGGGGGCGGCTCGATTGAAGACCTGTGGGCCTTCAACGACGAGCGCGTTGTCCGTGCTGTGGCGGGGTCGGCGGCCCCGGTCATTTGCGGCGTCGGACACGAAACCGACTTCACCCTGAGCGATTTCGCCGCCGACCTGCGCGCCCCCACCCCGACCACCGCCGCCGAACTGGCAACTGCCATCAGCATTAACGACCTGGCAGGCTACATCCACAACGCCGCCGGGCAGTTGGGTAATACCATGCTGGCAATCCTGGACGAGAAAGCCAATGCGCTCGAACAGGTCAATGCGCGTATGCGTTACGTCTCGCCAACCCGGCGGCTCGTCACCGAGCGCCAGCGGGTGGACGAGGCCGAGCGGCGCATGGCCAGGGCGCTGGAGGGGCGTCTGAAACTAGACCAAGCCCACCTTAAGGGCCTGGCCCAACAGCTCGAGTCGCTCAATCCGCTGGCGATTTTGCGGCGCGGCTATGCCGTGGTCACGCTCGCAGGGTCGGGCAAAGTCGTTTTAACGGCGTCCCAGGCCGAGGCGGGCAGCGACCTGCGCGTGCGCCTGTCCGAAGGTGAAATCAAAGCCCGTGTAACCGAATCAGGCTAAGGAGTGTTAAATGTCTATGTCGTCCAAAAAAGTGGAAGAGATGAGTTTTGAAGAAGCCTTTGGCGAGTTGAACAGCCTGGTTGCCGCGCTGGAGGAGGAAGGCCGCCCGCTCGACGAGGCGATTGCGCTGTACGAACGCGGCCAGTCCCTGGCCCGGCATTGCGCCGCCATGCTGGAGAAGGCCGAGTTGAAAGTTCGTCAATTAAATGGAGAAGTTTTTGAAGACGAGGATTAAATGCCGATTTCAGGATTGCTGGAAAACCATGTTTTGATTAGCGCGCTGATTGCCTGGGCGCTGGCCCAGTTGGTCAAACCGCCGCTGTATTATTTCTTAAACCGCAAATGGTCGTGGGCGCCATTGTTCAGTCCGGGGGGCATGCCTTCCTCGCACTCGGCCCTGGTGGTTGCCACCACAGTCGGTATCGGGCTGCACGACGGTTTTCATACGCCGGTTTTTGCGCTGGCCTGCGGCGTCACCATGGTGGTGCTGTATGACGCCGCCGGGGTGCGCCGCCAGGCGGGAATTCATGCCCAGAAAATCAATGTGCTGATTGATGAGTTGCTGCAAGGCCACCCGATTTCAGAAAAGCAACTGCGCGAGGTGCTTGGCCATACCCCGCTGGAAGTGGTCGGCGGGACGATTTGGGGCATCCTTGTCAGCGTTGCTTACTGGCTGTGGGAAATCAGCCACCTGACTTGACCTTCTCACTGGTTGAGGGTATGCTTACTTTGTTGATTCGCAAATTTTCAGGAGGATAATCATGGAAGAGTTGGTCAATCTCGTTTCAAAGAAGACCGGTTTGAGCAAGGAAATGTCAAAGACGGTTGTGGATGTGGTGCTGGATTTCATTAAAAAGAAACTGCCCGCCCCGGCTGCAGCCCAACTAGACGGACTTCTCAACGGTCAGGGAGCAAGTGCGCTCGGCGCTTTGTCAGAGGCTCTCGAGGATGGGAAAATAGACGCCAATGATGCCGCCAATTTGTTAGGCGGGTTGCTGGGCGGCCCAAAAAAGTAAAATAAAACGAGCTTAGAGAAAAGAGCCTGTCCGCAATAGGAACAGGCTCTTTTCTGGTTAAGGTGTTTTCTATTTCACCATCCAGGCCAGCGTATTTTGAATCATCCTATCCCAGAAGGCCCAGTTGTGTTCACCGGGGCCTTCCTCGTAGGTCAGGTCGAACGGCAGGCCGCGCAGGAAGTCACGGAAACTGAGATTGCTCTCATAGAGAAAATCTTCGGTGCCGCAGCAC
>JAGVAO010000145.1 GCA_020060235.1 Anaerolineales bacterium
GAGATGCAAAACCCGGTGCTGGTTGCCTCGACCGACGGTGTCGGGACAAAGGTCAAACTCGCGGCAGCGGCCGGGTGTTTTCGCGGCATCGGGCATGACATTGTCAATCATTGCATCGACGATATTCTTGTCCAGGGAGCGCGTCCGCTGTTTTTCATGGATTACTTTGCCACATCCAAACTTAACCCTGAGCAGACTGCCGAAGTCGTGACTGGAATCGCTGAAGCCTGCAAAGAATCGGGCATGGCCCTGCTGGGCGGCGAAACCGCCGAAATGCCGGGTGTTTACGCCCCCGGTGAGTTCGATGTGGCCGGGACGATTGTCGGCGCGCTGGAACGTGAGCGGATTTTGCCGCGTACGTCTGAACTCGAGACAAATGATGTGTTGATTGGCCTCCGTTCTTCCGGCCCGCACACCAACGGTTATTCGCTCATTCGCAAGGTTTTTGCCGATACCCCGCTTGATGCGGTTTTTCCCGAATTGGGTATTCCCCTGGCGGACGCCCTGCTGGCCTCGCATCGTTCTTACTTCAATATTCTTAACCCTGTGCTCAATCATCCTGGCTTGAAAGCCCTCGCCCACCTGACCGGCGGCGGATTTATCGAAAACATCCCGCGCATCCTGCCCGACCACCTGGACGCCGCCATCCGTTTGGGTTCCTGGCCCATGCCCCCGCTCTGGAATCTCATCCAGCAAAAAGGCGATATTGCCCCGGAAGAAATGTACCGCGTCTTCAACATGGGCATCGGCATGGTGATGGTTGCAGATAAAACCTCGGCGACAGAAATCCAGAATCTCATTCCTGAAGAAACCTTTATCATCGGCGAGTTATCTGCTGGCAATCGAAAGACACGCCTCGAATCCTGAACCGCATTTTCTTCGCTATCCTTATCCGATGTTTCTATCCGCGCATCCGTTCTCATACGTTGATAACCACGCCCCCTCGAAAGGAATCATCCCATGTCCTCATCCCTCCCCCTCCGCTACGGCACAAACCCCCAGCAGGCCCCGGCCCGCGTCTTCATGCGCGACGGCTCCGACTTGCCGATTACTGTCCTGGGCGGCTCGCCCGGCTACATCAACCTGCTCGACGGCCTGAACGCCTGGCTGCTGGTCAGTGAACTGCGCCAGGCTACCAACCTGCCTGCGGCAGCCTCGTTTAAGCATGTCAGCCCGGCTGGCGCCGCCGTTGCCGCCCCGCTCGACGAGACCCTGCAAAAAATCTACTTTGTCGATGACCTCGAACTCAGCCCGCTTGCCACCGCCTATGCCCGCGCACGCGGTTCTGACCGGCTGTGTTCCTTTGGCGACTTTATAGCCCTGTCCGATGTAGTCGATGAACCCACCGCCCGCATCATCGCCCGCGAAGTTTCGGATGGCATCATCGCTCCCGGCTACGAACCCGCTGCCCTTGAAATCTTGAAGGCCAAAAAAGGCGGCAAATACGCCGTCGTCAAAATCGACCCCTCCTACGAACCGCCCCAGACCGAAAGCCGCGAAGTGGCCGGAGTCACCTTCGAGCAGCGCCGCCACGACCGCCTGGTCACCCCCGGCGATTTCACCAACATCGTCACCCAAAGCCGCGACCTGCCCGCCAGCGCCTTCCGCGACCTGATGGTGGCCTGGATAACGCTCAAATACACCCAATCCAACTCGGTTTGTTTCGTCAAGGACGGTCAGGCCATCGGCGTTGGCGCGGGTCAGCAATCGCGCGTCCACTGCGTGCGCCTGGCCGGGCACAAGGCCGACCTGTGGTACCTGCGCCAGCACCCAACGGTTCTCAACCTGCCCTTCAAACCCGGCACCAAACGCCCTGAGCGCGACAACGCCATCGACCAATTCCTGCGCGACGACGTTACCCCGCGCGAAAAAGCCGCCTGGCCCGAACTCTTCACCGAAATTCCGCGCCAACTCAGCCCCGAAGAAAAACGCGCCTGGCTCGACACCCTCACCGGCGTCAGCCTCGGCTCCGACGCCTTCTTCCCCTTCTCCGACAGCATCCACCGCGCCGCCGCCTCCGGCGTCAAATATGTCTTCGAACCCGGCGGCTCCACCCGCGACGCCGAGGTCATTCAGGCCGCCGACGATTACGGCATGACGATGGCCTTTACCGGCGTGCGCTTGTTCCATCATTAATTATTGTAGGGGCGGATCGCGATCCGCCCCTACGGGATGATTTTGAATATGTCCGCCAAACTGGTTATCCTCATCTCTGGAAACGGCTCCAATTTACAGGCCATTCTCGACGCCTGCGCGGGGAACGCTCTCCCCGCCTCCGTGGTCGCCGTTATCTCGAACAAGCCCAACGCCTACGGCCTGACTCGCGCCCAAAATGCGGACGTGCCTGCGACGGTCCTGCCCCTGGCTGAAGGCGAATCCCGCCCCGAATACGATTCCCGTTTGGCCGCCCTGGTTGCCAGCTACGAACCGGATTACGTCGTCCTGGCCGGCTGGATGCGCCTGTTGACCACGAACTTTCTCTCCGTTTTCCCAAACCGCGTCATCAACCTGCACCCCGCCCTGCCGGGCATGTTCCCCGGCACCCA
>JAGVAO010000041.1 GCA_020060235.1 Anaerolineales bacterium
ATATGAGTATCGAAGAACTCCTGGCCGAATCCCGCCGCCGGGTATCGGAGCCGGAAGAACCGGTTTGACAGCTGCCGGGCAAATCAGGCCTTGCCAAGTACCATTGCCAGCAGGGCCATGCGCACGTAGAGACCATATTCCATCTGGCGGAAGTAGGCGGCGCGCGGGTCGTCGTCGAAATCCGGGCTGATTTCGCCAACGCGCGGCAGGGGGTGCATGACAATCATTTCCTGTTTGGCGGCTTTCATGATTTCGGGGTCGATGACATACGCGCCCTTGACCTTCTCATAATCCTCGGGGTTCTCAAATCGCTCTTTTTGGACGCGGGTGACATACAGCACGTCGGTTTCGGGCAGTACCTCGGTCAGGGTGCTGTATTCGGCCTGCGGGATGCCTTTGGCGGCGACTTCGTCCATCACCTCGCGGGGCATACGCAGGATGTCGGGGGAAACATAGTTAATTTTGACGTTGTAGAGCGACAGGAGCCGCGCCAGCGAGTGTACGGTGCGGCCATACTTCAGGTCGCCGAGCATGGTCACGGTCATGCCGTCGATTTCTCCCGCGCCCAATTCTTCAAAAATGGTAAAGGCATCCAGCAGGGCCTGGGTCGGATGTTCGCCAACCCCGTCGCCGGCGTTGATGACCGGTTTGCGGGCGGCTTTGGCGGCGATGGCGGCGGAACCGGTCTCAGGGTGGCGCAGGACGATGACATCGGCGTAGCACTCAAGGGTGCGGACGGTATCCGACAGGCTTTCCCCTTTCGAGACCGAGGAGTATTTCACCTCGTTAATCGGGATGACGCTGCCGCCCAGGCGTTCCATCGCGGCGGTGAAAGACGACGAGGTGCGGGTGGACGGTTCGTAGAACAGGTTGGCGAGGATTTTGCCCTTGAGCAGGTCAAACGTCCCGACGCGCTCGACCATCCCGCGCATTTCGTGGGCGACGCCGAAGACGTAGTCCAGGTCGGGGCGGGCAAATTGTTTTACCGAGATAATATCTTTGCCATACCAGGGGGCATGGGTGTTATCGCCGAAGGGCAGGTAGGGGGATAATGGGTCAGTTGGCATGTTTTTGTCTCCTTGTTATAAAAACTTCCGAAGCCTTGATGACTTCGGAAGTCGAATGCTAAATTATCGCACGAGGGTGCGTACCAGGTGAACAGGACGAAAAAGGTATTTCACGGTTTGCTCCTTGGCTGGGCCGATTATACCCCACCTTGACATTCCCTAGAATTTGGCGATAATTACCCCCAACAGGCGAGCCTTTCCAACGGCACTGACCGGGGAAAGTAGTTTGGCAGAAGTTGACAGAGAAGCGCGGTCATTTGGCTGAAATCTGCGCCCAACCCCAACCAAACGAAGTTCCCCCGCGAGCCGCTCCGGTGAACGTAGGGCAAATTGCCAATTTGCCCACTGGTAGTCGTAGCCGTTTCCCCACGTTACAGGGGCAGCCGATGTTGGTCGGCGTAAAGTGACTGCTTTGGCAGTAATTTGGGTGGTACCGCGAGACATTCCCCTCTCGTCCCAATCTGGGCGGGAGGATTTTTGTTGAATATGCGTAAGGGCGACCCGGCGGGTCACCCCTACAAAACAAACGGAGGCACTATGCTCGAAAAACTGGCACAAATCGAAAAAGAAGCCCTCGAATCGCTGGCGGCGGTCGAGGACGAGGCGGCGCTTGAGTCCTGGCGTGTTGCCAACATCGGTCGTTCTTCGCCGGTCATGAACGTCTTTAGCCAGATGGGCGGGCTGTCGAAAGAGGAACGTCCGCTGGTCGGACAGCGCGCCAACCAGGTCAAGGTGGCGATTGAAGCCGCTTTTGCCGAGAAGGCCGCAGCCATCAAGGATGCCGCCCTGCAAAAATCGCTGACCGGCGAAAAACTGGATGTCACCCTGCCCGGACGCGCCTTCCACCACGGACGCCTGCATCCGGCTACCCAGAACCTGCGCCGCGTACTCGCTATCCTGGCCGAGATGGGCTTCCAGGTTTACACCTCGCGCGATGTCGAGAGCGACGAGTACAACTTCCAGTTGCTCAACATTCCGCCCCATCATCCGGCCCGCGAAATGCAGGACACTTTCTACATCGACACCAGCGCAACCGACGAGGCTGAAAAACAGGTGCTGCGGACGCACACCTCCCCCGGTCAAATCCGCGCCATGCGCCAGTTCTCGGCTGAGAATCCTGACAACCCGCCACCCATCCGCATCGCCCTGCCTGGCATGTGCTACCGCTTCGAGCAGATTACTGCCCGCTCTGAAGTGCAGTTTTACCAGGTGGAGGGCCTGGTCGTCGGCGAGAACATCACCCTGGGCGACCTGAAAGGGACGCTCTCCGAGTTTGCCCGGCGCATGTTTGGGCGCCAGGCCAAAACCCGTTTCCGCGCCGACCACTTCCCATTCACCGAACCGAGCGCCGAGATGGACGTGGAATGCTTCGTCTGCGGCGGCTCTGGCTGCCCGGTCTGCAAGAAATCGGGCTGGCTTGAGATTCTCGGCTGCGGCATGGTGCATCCAACCGTGTTGCAAAACGGTGGCTACGACCCAGCTCGCTATTCCGGCTTTGCCTTTGGCATGGGCCCGGAACGCCAACTGATGTTGCGCCACAAGATTAACGACATCCGTTACATCTGGGGCAACGATATTCGTTTCCTGGAACAATTCTAATAAGGAGGCCGGAATGAAACTACCCCTTTCCTGGCTGCAAGATTTCGTCCACCTATCCGACCTCGAGGCTGTTGACATCGCCCGCCTGCTGACGATGGCCGGCATGGAGGTCGAAGACATCCAGATTGCCGGGCTGCCAATGCCCAGCCGTGACGACCACGGATTCAAAGTTTCGGGCATCACCTGGGACAAAGAAAAAATCGTCGTGGCCGAAATCAGCGCGGTCAACCCCCACCCCAACGCCGACCGGCTGACGCTATGCGAACTGTTCGATGGGCAGGTCAACCACACCGTCCTGACCGGCGCGCCCAACCTTTTCCCCTTTAAGGGCCTGGGCAAACTTGAAAAGCCGATTAAAGTCGCCTACGCCAAAGAAGGCGCGCAGATTTATGACGGTCACGCCGACGGCCTGGTGCTGACCACCCTCAAGCGCGCCAAGATTCGCGGCGTCGAATCCTACTCGATGGTCTGCTCGGAGAAGGAACTTGGCATCAGCGAAGAGCATGAAGGCGTCATCTTCCTCGACGAGGATGCCCCCACCGGAATGCCGCTGGCCGATTACATGGGCGACGCTGTGCTGGAGGTCAAAATCAACCCCAACATGGCGCGCAACGCCAACGTACTTGGCATCGCCCGCGAATTGGCTGCGCTGACCGGACGCGAATTGAGAAAACCGACCATGGACGATGGACAATGGACGGATGACACGGTCAACGGTCTATCGTCGCTGGTAAAAATTGAGATTGCCAACCCCGAACTTAATCCCCGGTTCACGCTTGGTTTGATTCGGGATGTCGAAATCAAGCCCAGCCCCTACTGGGTGCAGCGCCGCCTGCGCGCCGCCGGGATGCGCCCCATCAGCAACATCGTCGATGCGACCAATTACACCATGCTCGAAATCGGCGAGCCGCTGCACGCTTTTGACTATGATGTTCTCGTAGGGCGGGTTGCTAACCCGTCCGGATCGGTTGTCATCAGCACCCGTACCGCCCAACCCGGCGAAAAACTGACCACCCTTGACAACGTCGAGAGAACGCTGACCGAGTCCAACGTCCTGGTCTGTGATTCGGCTGGCCCCATCTCGCTGGCCGGGGTGATGGGCGGCGCCGAGACGGAAGTCAGCGACAAGACCGTCAACATCCTGCTCGAAGCCGCGGCCTGGAACTTCATCAACATCCGACGCACCGCCAACCAGCACAACTTGCCCTCCGAAGCCTCCTTCCGTTTCTCGCGCGGCGTGCATCCCGATGTGGCCCTGGATGGCCTGAAGCGCTGTTTATATTGGATGAGCCAGTGGAGCGGCGGAAAAATCGCCCCCGGCATTGTCGATAACTACCCCCTGCCGCCCAAAACGCCAGTCGTCGAAATCACAGCCAAAGACATCAAACGCGCCCTGGGCGTCGAAATCCCGCTCGAAAAAGCCCAAGAATTACTCGAACGGCTTGAATTTGCCTGCCAAATTACCAATCACCAATTACAAGTTACCCCGCCTCCCTTCCGCATGGACATCGGCGAAGGCATCATTGGCAAAGCCGACGTGATGGAAGAAATCGCGCGTCTGTATGGCTACGACAACATTCCCGAAACGCTGATGGCTGACCCGCTGCCGCCCCAGCGCGGCAACCCCGGCCTCGAAGCCGAAAACCGCCTGCGCGACCTGCTGGCAGCCCTCGGTTTGCAGGAAATCATCACCCACCGCATGACCGCCCCCGAAATCGAAAACCGCCTGCTGCCGCCGAATAGCGAAGTGTCGAATATCGAATACGTTAAACTTGCCAACGCCATTGCCCCCGAAAAGCGCGTCCTGCGCCGCAGTCTGCTCAGTTCGGTGCTGAACGTCGTCGAGCGCAACGCCCGCTTGCGCGAAAGCCTGGCCATGTTCGAAATCGGTTCGGTCTACATTCCTAATCCCGGCCAACTCCCTGATGAACCGCGCCGCCTGTCGATTGCCATCACCGGACGCCGCTACGAAAGCGCCTGGGATACCAAAGTCGGCGTCAAGGTGGATTTCTACGACCTGAAAGGCATCCTCGAAGCCCTGATGGACGCCCTGCACCTCGATGTGACCTATACCCCGGCGGAACACCCCTCCTTCCACCCCGGAAAATGCGCCGCCGTTGTTTTGAACGGTTCTTCCCTTGGCGTGTTCGGCGAATTGCACCCGCTGGTGCAGGAAAACTACGACTTCGTCTCGCCCGTCCTGGCCGCCGAATTCGACCTGGAAGCGGTCCTGGCCGCCGTCCCACCCGGTTACCCCATCCGCCCGGTCAGCGAATTTCCGCCCGTGCTGGAAGATATCGCCGTCATTGTCGATGAAGTCCTGCCCGCCGACCGGGTCGAGGCGCTCATCAAACAAACCGGCGGCAAGATGCTCGAAAGCGTCCATCTCTTCGACGTTTTCCGCAGCGAGCAAATCGGCGCGGGCAAAAAGAGCCTGGCATATGCCCTGACCTACCGCTCCTACGAAGGGACATTGACCGACAAAGACGCTGCCGGAATCCGCAGCCGGATTATCAAGCGGCTCGAAAACGAATTGGGCGCGAAACTGCGAAGTTAGCGCCGCGCAAAGGAAAAGCGCATCCTGGCTTTTGGTCAGGATGCGCTTTTTTGTTTGGAAATCTCCGAAAGAAAAGAGCGGATTTCCCCGGCTGTGTGCTCCCAATTTGGGAAGAGCCGGTAATTTGCCAGTGCATTACTCGACAGTTCTTCGAGCATAGAGCGGTCTTTCGCAAGTTTTTGCAGCAGAACGGCCAGCATTTTATGGTCGCCTGGCTCGATGAGATAACCGTTTTTATCTTCCTCGATAATCTCCCCGGCGGCCCCGGCGGTTGTGCCGATGGCGGGCAGGCCAAACCCCATGCCTTCGAGGTAGACAATCCCAAACCCCTCGTAACTGGACGGCACGACCAGCAGGTGTGCAGCCCTGAGTCTTTCGACCAGCGGGGCGTTGTCGAGCGCGCCGTGAAAGTGAACGGACGCCGATAAGCCGGACGCCTTTTCGCGCATGGCGGCGGCATAGGCTGGGTTGCTGGTCAGTGAGCCGACGATGTCCAGTGACCAGTGTTCAGTATTCAGAATCGACAGCGCGTCGAGCAGGGTGTGTAATCCTTTGCGCTCGATGACATTGCCGAGGAAAAGAATCTTCAGCGGGCTAGCCTGGGCGCGGGTTTTTATCTCTTCCGTCGTCACCTGAATTCCAAACCGGTCGGTTGGCGGGTAGGCGACCATCGAGGGCTTTTGAATATCGATGGCCGAAGAAACCACGCTCTTCGTTGTCCTCGAGTTGAAGATGAAGCCGTCCACGCTTTTCAGGTAGCGTTTTTCAATAACCCGATAAAACCAGTTTTGCCATTTTGGGCGCAGTTCAGAACAGCGCAGGTGATGGACGAGGCTGACGACAGGATAGGGCTTTTTGAGGTTGGCCCACAGCAGGGACGGGTGATTCAACTCGTCCTGGATGAGCACATCCAGACCCGGCGGTAGGCGAAAGGTGAGATTATCCGTCAAATGGGCGGCGTAATTGCGCCAGGGCAGGCTGATGATTTCGACTGTATCGCCCTGTTTACGCAAATACTCGACCAACATGCGGTCGTACAGGTAGCCGCCGCTGAGGCTGTCGAGCGAACCGTAAATAAGCAGGCCAATCTTCATTTATTGGTTTCGTGATTTGGCGATTTTGTGATTGAGTAAGAGACCCAGGCAATTTCATTTTCCCACAGCCGAACCGTAAGGCCTGTGATATTGGGCGCGTGGATTTTGGCTTTCAGTTGTTCGGCGACGATGCGCGCAAAATGCTCGATGGACGGATTCAGCCCCGCGAACTCCGGCAGGTCATTGAGCATTTGCTCGCTGTAATAGGCGACTGTTTCGTCGAGGTGTTTTTCGACTTCGACAATATCGACGAGATACCCGTGCTGGTCGAGGCTTTCTCCGCTGAGTTGTAGTTCCAGCACATAATGGTGCGAGTTGGGGAAGTTTTCTGCCCCCCAATCGCCGCCGATGAGATAGTGACGGGCAATAAAATCGCGTTTGACGGCAAGGGTGTACATGAAGTGCTCCAGTTGTCGGGTTTCAAGTGTTCGTGCAAGCCCTGAGCGGCGTGAAACAAAGTCGAAGGGCGGTTAGGGTTGGGGAGTATCAGGTATCAAGTGTCGGGCGCAGGGCGCGCATAACGGGCCGTCCGTTTTCGCGCTGGATGGGCATGGCAAAGTCGCAGGCGTCGAGGCGCGTGCAATAGTCGATGTCGCTGGAGAATCCGGGGATTTTCAAGGCATCCAACTGTGCCTCGCGGGATTTGTGAACACGCTCAAGATAGTGTTGCGGGTCAGGGTTTGTTCCGCCCAGGCAGGCGGCGATGTATTCGGCGCAAGATAAATCTTCATCGCCAAAGCCTCGCCCGGTGATGACAAAGGTCACTTGCGGAGGGGAAAGTTTTTGAATGGCGCGCACTGTTGCCCCGGCAACGGCAAAACTAGCCGCAAACAATTGTTCCGCATTGACGCAGCGCACTACACCCTGCGTGCCTGCCCCGGTGCGCTGGATAAGATGCTTGCCGCGCAAATCCTGCTGGACAATTTCAGTAGGCGAGTTGCCAAAGTCGAAACCGGCAGGCGGCAGGCCGCCGACCTCGCCGATTGCCAGCGAGCCGGGCATGGCGGCTTTCAGCGCCAGGGCCTCCTCTACCCCGCTGACCAGGGTAATGCTTTCCGCCCCCGCCTGGAAGGCATAGGCCGCATTGGAGAAGGCGCGGATGACATCGATGACCACCACCAACCCGCTTGCGGTGTGGCAGGTATCGTTGCCAAGATATTCGAACTTTATCAACTGCATACACTTACCTGCGCCTGAACCCTGTCAAAACTCTCTTTATCCGATAAAACAATCAACGTATCGCCCGCCAGCAGGGTTGTGCCGCCGTTTGGGACGAAAAACTCATTTTCCCGCGCAATCAGGATGACCAGCAACTTCTCTGGCAGGGCCAATTCTACAATTGTTTTGCCCGAGCAGGTCGAGTTGTCAGGAATATGGATTTCCTGCAACTCATCGGTAAAACCGCGCATGGGGTTAAGTTCAATCGGGTAAACCGGCTTTTTGGGGCTAAATTCGTCCACGCCGAGCCAGCGCGCCACTTGCGGAATGCTTGCTCCCTGCACCAGGGCCGAGGTCAACACGACAAAGAAAACGATATTGAAGATTTGCTCGGCATGAGATACGCCCGCAATCAGCGGAAAAGTCGCCAGGATAATTGGCACTGCGCCGCGCAGCCCAACCCACGAGATAAAAGTCTTCTCGCGTAGATTAAATTTCATAAATGCCAGGCTGATAAAGACCCCCAGTGGACGCGCCAGGAAAACCAGCACAGCCGCCATCAGAAAGCCTGAACCCATCACCGGCACAATTTTAGAGGGGAAAACCAGCAGTCCCAACGTAATGAACATGCCAATCTGCATCAGCCAGGCCAGGCCGTCGTGAAAACCAATCAGGCTGCGGCGATGGATAAAATCGAGATGCCGGGCCGTAATCCCGGCAATATAAACCGCCAAAAAGCCGTTGCCTCCCAAAATCGAGGTTGCGCCATAGGTTACAAAGACTGCCGAAAGCGTCAGCACCGGGTACAAGCCGTCGAAGCCGAGGTGCAGGTGATTGGCCAGCCAGGATAACAGCCAGCCGAAAAACAGCCCCAGAGCCGCTCCCACCACCACCTGAACCACCAGCGAAACGGCCAGCGACTCAGGGGCGAAGCCCTTAACTGTCAGCCAGGTTGTCAGCCCGATAGTCAGGAAGACCGCCATCGGGTCGTTCGAACCGGATTCGAGTTCCAGCAGCGGGCGCAGGTTGCCTTTCAGTCCCAAACTTTTAGAGCGTAAAATCGAAAAAACCGCCGCCGCATCGGTCGAGGAGACAATTGCGCCGAGCAGCAACCCTTCCAGCAACGAGAAACCGAGCAGGTATGAAGCCGCCAGCCCCACGCCCAACGCCGTCAGGAAGACGCCCAGCGAAGCCAGCACAACCCCCGGCAGCAGCACCGGGCGGATGTCGCGCCAGTTGGTATCCAGCCCGCCCGCGAACAAAATCAGGTTAAGGGCCACGATGCCAATCCATTGGGTGAGCGCCGGGTCGTTAAACTCGATACCGCCGGGGCCTTCAGACCCAGCCAGCATACCGAGCGCGAGAAAAAAGAGCAGCGCCGGAACACCAAAGCGGTCTGAAATCTTGCTGGACAACACGCTCGCCAGCAAAACCCCGGCTACACCCACCAGAATCCATTCAAATTGCATTACATTTCTCCCGGTCATCCAGCCCGCCTGGGCAGGCCGCAAAATATCTAAACATAGTCAAACAACACCTGTATCGCATCTTGCGGATTTTGGTCGAGCATCTGGTAAATTTCGGGCGCTTTGTGGATGTCCACCCGTTGCGTGACCCATTTTTCAGGCCGGATTCTGGCGAGGGCCTGCCACGCCACCCCAAACCGTCGGGCCTTGTCCCACCGTCCGCTGAGTTCGGGACGAATGGCGCTGACCTGGCTGGGAACGATTTGGACGCGGCTGCGGTGAAATGCGCCGCCCAGGTCGAGCGAGGCGCGTTTTTCGCCATACCACGAGCCGACGACGATTCTGCCGCTGAAGCGAGTCAGCGCAATGGCCTCGTCCAGCGCGGCGGGTGAGCCGGAGATTTCGAGCGCGAAATCGGCTTTTTCGCCGCCGAGGGCTTGCTGCGCCTGTACGCCAAAACCCGGCGCGGATGGGTCGAGGCTGGCGTTTGCCCCGGCTTTGAGCGATTCTTCGCGGCGGCGGGGGAAGTTATCGACCGTGACCAGGCTTTCGAGCGGGAATTCGGCCAGCAGCGAAGTCGCCAACAGCCCGACAATGCCCTGTCCGAAAACCAGTCCGCGCTCACCGAGCAGGGGAACGATGTCCTGCGCCAGCCCAACGGCGGTTTCCATGTTGGGCACGAAGGCGGCAGTTTCAGCGGAAATTCCTTCGGGGAGAAGGATAAGTTCGGAAGGATGAAGGATGAAATGGGATGCGTGCGGCTGGAAGGCGAAAACCATCTTGCCCAGCAAATCTAGGTTGACCGATTTTCCTGTTTCCAGCACCTGCCCCACGCAGGCGTAGCCGTAAGCGGTCGGGTAGGAGATGTCGCTGCTGAACGGGTCGTGACTGTCGCGCAGTTTCGGGCACTGGCCGCGATACACCAGCATTTCGGTTCCAGGGCTGACGGCAGAGACGATGGTTTTCACGAGCACATCCTGCGCGCTGAGGGGCGGCAGGTCGCGTTCGACAATCTCGACGCGGTAGGGGGCGGTGAAGGTCAGGGTTTGGGTTTTCATTTTCTTCGTGGCGCGATTTGTTAAATCGCGTTTTCAGGGCGTACAGCCGCCTTTTGCGAAGCATCCCCGAAGGGGGCGGGCGGTTTCTTGCAGGCTGAAGCCTGCGGTACTACTTTTTTATTGCCGCTATCAACAACCCCAGCCCGCCGATGAGTATATCGCGCCCGCGCATGAGCAGGGACAGGCTGATTCCGAGGGCGGCGGGCAGGCCGAAGGCCGTCGCGGCGAAGACCTGACTGGCCTCCAGCGCGCCCAGCCCGGCGGGCAGGGGAGCCAGGAAGGACAGGCGCACTACCGTCAGCGCGGCCAGGGTTTGGGATAGCGACAGGTCGGCAGCCAGGAAGGTCAGCATCCACTGGTATTCGAGCACCATCAACGCCCAGGAGAGCAGGGAAACGCCAGTCGCGGCCAGCATCGCCCCGAAACGGCGGCGGGTGAAGAGCGCGGCCAGGTGTTCGCTGACAATGACCAGGCGCAGGAAGGTTTCGATGGCTGGGAATTGCCTGCGGTTTGCCAGGGTTTTGTAAATCGGCCGTATCAGCGCCGAGAGCGGATGCCTGCGCTGGTAGAGCAGGCTGATGTGCAGGAGCGGCCAGAGCAGGAGTAACGCCAGGGGCGCGGCGACCCAGGCCGGGGGTGCGAAGCCGCCCAGCATCCCCGATTGGGCTACGGCAAAAAGGCCGAGGGCCAGGAAAAGGAAGTTGGCGAGAAATTCCAGCAGTTTATCCATCACCACTGCGGCGGTTGCGCGGGCGGCGGTTAATCCGTAGGCGTTTTTTAGGTACAAAATCTGGAGCGGTTCGCCGCCGACCTGGGGGCCGGGGGTGAAGTAACTCATGCCGAAGGCGGCCAGGCGGTAGGCGACCAGCGGCAGGAAGGGCACGCGGCGGGCGTCGGCGTGGACGATGAGCCACCAGCGGGCGGTGATGAGCACAAAAATGACGGCGTTGAGCGCCAGCAAGGCGAGCAGTTGCCAGGCTTGTAATAGTTGGAGCGATTCCCAAATTTCACCCAGCGGGGCGTTGCGCAGCGCCCAGTAGAGCAGGGCGGCCAGCAGCGCCAGCCAGAACAGGCGGACGGGGGTGATGCGTTTGGGGCCGGCTGTGTGGCTCATGAAAGTATTGTACGCGAAGAGACCCCCATGCAAAAGACTCATTTGGGCGATTTTTCATCAATCTTGCCCGACCTGGCCCGATTTGTTGTAGAATCCAGACATCAGAGACATAAAAAGGAGAGATTCATGCCGACAAAAGTGTTCGTCCCGCGTTTGGGTGAGGGGGTCGAGGAGGTGACCATCACCAAATGGCTAAAGGCAGCAGGCGACTCGGTTAATGAGATGGAGGCGCTGCTGGAAGTGAACACAGACAAGGTCGATACCGAAATCCCGGCCCCGGCTTCGGGGGTGTTGCTGCAAATCCTGCTCAAGGAAGGTGTCGAAGCCAAAGTTGGCGATGTGCTGGCGATTATTGGGGAGGCGGGGGAGTCAGTATCCAGTGAGCAGTATCCAGTATCCAGTGACCAGTTGGCAGAGGTTAGTGAGCAGTTGCCAGCAGCCAGTGGCATGGCGGCAAAGCCCCTTGATGAGTCTTCAACTCTTAATAAATCTTCAACACCGAAAGATTTGGGCTTTATCTCGCCTGTCGTTGCCCGAATTGCCGCTGAAAAAGGGATTGACCTTTCGCGGGTCAGGGGGACAGGCCTGAACGGGCGCATCACCAAGAATGATGTCCTTCAGTTTTTAGGGAGTAGACAATCAGAGAGCAGTGACCTCCCGACATCCCAACCGAAGCCTTCAACCTTCAACCTTCAACCTTCAACCGATTTCCTCCCCCACACCGCCATCCGTCGCGCCATTGCAAAGCACATGGTCGAGTCGAAACAGACCTCGCCGCATGTGCTGACCGTCATGGAAGCGGATTTGTCGCGCGTCATCGCCCACCGCGCCGCCAACAAGGATACGTTTGCCCGCGACGGAGTCAACCTGACCTTTACGGCTTACTTCATGCAGGCCATCGTCGCCGGGCTGAAAGCCTACCCGGTGGCAAATTCATCCTGGAGCGATGACGGCATCGTTCTGCACAAAGCCATCAACCTTGGCATGGCAACCTCGCTCGGTGAAGACGGACTGATTGTCCCGGTCATTAAAAACGCCGACGCCCTGTCCCTGCTTGGCATGGCCCGCGCCGTCAACGACCTGGCGGGCCGCGCCCGCGCCCGCAAACTGCAACCGGACGAGGTCAAGGGCGGCACGTTCACCATCACCAATCACGGAATCAGCGGCTCGCTGTTCGCTTTCCCGGTCATCAACCAGCCGCAATGCGGCATCCTCGGCATCGGCGCGATGCAGAAGCGGGTCGTGGTCGTGACCGACGACCTGGGCCGCGATACGATTGCCATCCGCCCGATGGTCTATCTCTCCTTCGTCTTTGACCATCGCATCCTCGACGGCGCTTCAGCGGATTGGTTCCTGGCGAAGGTCAAGGAGACCCTCGAAAACTGGACCTGACCTTGCACCTGCTCCTAATCAAGCACTCCCTGCCTGAAATCGTCGAAAATGTCCCGGCGCACGACTGGCATCTTTCGGACGAGGGCCGCCGCCGCTGCGGTTTGCTGGCAAACCTGGTCGCCCGCTACCAGCCGGATATCGTCATTACCAGCCTGGAGCCGAAAGCGCAGGAAACTGGCCAATTGCTGGCCGAATTGCTGCAAATCCCTGTCGCCACTGCCGCAGATTTGCACGAGCATGAACGCCACAACACCCCTTTCTTAAGCCCGGAGATGTTCAAGGCAAGTGTCAGCGCCTTTTTTGAAAATCCCGACCAACGGGTGATGGGCGAAGAAAGCGCCGACGAAGCCCATGCCCGTTTCGCGAATGCTGTTCGGGGCGTGGTCAGCGCGCATCTGCACCAAAATATCGCCATCGTGGCCCACGGAACAGTGATTTCACTGTTTGCCGCGCCTTTGGTAGGCATAAACCCATACTTGCTCTGGGAGCAATTGGGCCTGCCCTCCGTAGTCGTGCTATTCCTGCCCGACTATCAATTTGTCAGCATGGAAAATATCACCCTATGACGGACTTTGACCAACGTGCCAAAGATTGGGACAACGACCCCAAAAAAGTGGAGCGTGCCCGCGTGGTGGCGGATGCCATCCGCGCCGCGCTGCCCAAGCGCCCCGGACAAACCGGCCTCGAAGTCGGCTGCGGCACGGGCTTGCTCAGTTTCGCCCTGCAAAACGATTTCATCCACATCACCCTGGCGGATACGTCCGAAGGAATGCTGGAGGTGCTGGCCGCCAAAATAGCGGATGCCGGGCTGGGGCATTTCAGCCCCATTCGGCTGGACCTGGCGCGCGACCCGCTGCCTGCCTCCCGTTTCGACGCCGCCTACTCGCTGATGACGCTGCACCACATCCCCGATACTGACGCCTTCCTGCGCCGCTCCGGCGAAATCCTTAATCCCGGCGGCCTGCTCTTCATCGCCGACCTCGACGCCGAAGACGGAACCTTCCACACCGATGGCACCATCGATGTGCATTTGGGCTTTGAGCGCGGCGACTTACAAAGGCGGGCCGAAGCGGCGGGTTTCCATGATGTCAGTTTTTCAACCGTTTACGTCATCCGCAAAAACGGGCGTGAATACCCCATCTTTTTGCTTGTGGCGCGGAAAAACTGAACACTCGTTCATAGAACAAAAATTCTGATAAAATATGGGGGAATTATCAATGTGCTGCGTTTGAAAGGAGCAACGATGGATATCCAGATTCAAGTCAACGACCAGCCAGTCAAGGCTTACCTTGCCATCCCCGCCAGCGGAAAAGGCCCCGGCGTGCTCGTCCTGCATGCCTGGTGGGGTTTGAATTCTTTTTTCAAGCAGCTCTGCGACCGCCTGGCCGAACAGGGGTTTGTCGCCCTGGCCCCCGACCTGTATCACGGCCCGACCGCCAGCAGCGTTGACGAGGCCCAGTCCCTGGTTGACAACGCCGATTGGGACAGGGTCGCAGTCACCGTCATGGCCGCCAAAGACTTCCTGCTGGCGCACCCGGCCCAAAGCGCGGAACGCCTGGGCGTGATGGGCTTTTCGATGGGCGCCTACTGGACGTTGGCCGCCGCGACCAGCGTCCCGGCGCAGTTCGCCGCCGCAGTCGTCTTTTACGGTGTCGGCGAGGGCGATTGGAGCAAGATGCAGGCCAAATTCCTGGGCCATTTCAGCGACGTGGACGAGTGGGAACCGCTCGAAAACATCGAAGCCATGCAAAAAGACATGCTTGCCTCCGGTGCGGATGCGACCTTCCACATGTATCCCGGCCTGCCCCACTGGTTTTTTGAAACCGACCGCCCCGAATACGACCCCGCCGCCGCAGAACTGGCCTGGGCGCGGACGGTTGATTTTTTCAAGGAGAATTTGTAGTAAAAACGCTTTTTCGCCTGTTGGTTTGACCCGGTTAATACTTGTTAGTTCGCTCTTAGCACAATAATTAGTCTAAAAAAATCATGAAATGTATCTACTGTTTAAACGATAAACCGATTGACGCTTTCATTAAAGCGGAGCATGTAATGCCGCAGTCTTTTGGCTTGTTTCAAAATAATTTCACACTAAATGGTATAGTTTGCGATGACTGTAATCAGTATTTCGGAGATAATTTAGAGTTAGATTTGGGGCGCGACACATTTGAAGGCATTTCTCGATACGAGCATGGAACACGAAATCCAAAGGATTTCAAATCTTTGGGCCCAAGGAGCCGCATTCGGCTGAAAATAGCTGAAGGTGTACTTAAAGGCACTTTCTCTTATTTGGCATATTCCCAAGAACTTAATTTGGTAACTCCAAGACCCCTACCGCAAGTTGGTTTTCTAAACAAAAAATCATTGGATTACTCCTACTTCTTGTTGGATGAAATTCCAGACAAGCCAGAATTAGAAAATATGGGATTGGATTGTGATAAAAATGTTCGGGCATTTGGCGATAGTTTTGAAGCAATAGAGAACGCACTCGCAAGTAAAGGAATATATCCGGATTTTCAAAAAGAGATTCCTCTGCCTGACAAAAAGTTAGAAAAATTATTGGTGGAGTTTGATGTGAATGTAGACAGTATTATTCGTCGTGCCATCGCCAAAATTGCATTCAATTATCTGGCTTATTGGCAAGGCGCTGACTTTGTTCTACAAGATGTATTCAATCCAGTACGCTGTTATATTCGAAATGGTAAACAGACAAACACGCCCTTTGTGGTAGTTCGCAAAGAAGGCATATTGGCGGATGAGAAATATCAAGATTTTAGAAGGCTGATTCATATCGTTACAGTAAATTGGGCGCAGAACGGTTTTTCGATTATTTCGCAAGTCTCACTTTTTAATTATTTGTCGTACACGGTCCAATTAGCAAAGAATTTTCCAAGTGAAAAACCTGATATCACAAAAGGTCATTTTTTTAACTTGGGCGACTATAAAATTTATGAACTGGTGGCGAGGTAAAACGCAAAATTTTACTCTTTGCTATCATAAACAAGCCAACATCGTTCGCACCGGACAAGGGCGGGATTTGCCCACACATGAAGGGATTCACCCCCGAAAACCGGCTCGCCTTTTGGTATTTTCCTGCCAAGTCTCGCCCTTGTAGCTCAAACTGTGAGCCGCCCGAAACACCGCGTATCCATCCATATTTCGCAATACTGTTCTTTAGCGATAGGAAAGGCGACGGCTTATGGCCCAACCAATTATTGCCCGAAACGATGGCATCAACGCCATTGCGGCTGCCGGAAACACATTCCAAATTCATGAGTGGACCGGCAGCGGCCCCGGATATTTGCATGTGCATTATGCAGACGATGAAGCATGGCACATCCTCGAGGGGACGCTAACCTTTCGCTTTAGCGATGGGTTGTTTGAAGCGCCGGCTGGCACAACGGTATTTGTCCCGGCCGGTGTGCCGCACGATTACTTTGAAGCCAGCGGCGCTGCGCGATACCTCATCATCCTGACGCCCCGCCTTCATCTACTCATCCAAGAGCTGCAAAAGGCTCCGCTGGCAAGCCACGCTGCAATCATGCGTCAATTCGAGTCGGCAATCGTGGAATAGGCCGCAGTTGTCATTTCGAGCTGCGTAGCAGCGACAGCGTACCCGTAGGATAGAAATCTTGCCCATGTATAGGAGATTTCTCAGTCGCCCCAAAGCGGCTCCTTCGAAATGACAATCGATAAATGAATAGTCACTACTTTTTAGATGTCGTTTTCCCCGCCGGTTTTTTGGCTGCCGGGGTTTTCGCGGCTGGCGTTTTTGGCGCGGGAGTCTTTTTGGCCGGGGTTTTCGGGGCCGGGGTCTTGCCAGCGGGCGTTTTTGGGGCCGGAGTCTTGGGCGCGGGCTTGCCCCGTGCCGGTGTGCTGGCGGCGGTTTTCTTGGCCGCGGCAGGCGTTTTGCTGCTCGTGGACGTTTTCGCCGCCGGTTTGCCCGTCGCAGCGGATGCTTTTTTCGGTGTGGTTGTCTTTGCCGCCGGTTTTTTGGCCGGGGCGGCTTTGGCGGTTGGTTTCTTTGCCACAGTCTTTTTCTCCTTGACCGGGGCCAGCAGGCTCAACTGGCGCGGCTGGCCGTCGTCGGGCGCGTTGTCGCTGGTCAGGGCTTCGCTCTTCGCGCCGGTGAAGCGTCCGACCCACCAGGCCGATGTCAGGCCGAGGACAGAGTCGCCGGGCTTGACCTCGACCACCACATCGCCGCGCGTGGCGGCGCGCTTTTTCAGCCCGGCCTCGTCGAGGCGCGAGGATTTGGCCGCCGCCTTGAGCAGGTGGATGGTGACCATGCTGTTGGGCTTGCCGGTGGCAATGCCAGCCAGTTTGACGCCCAGCGGCAAATCCCAGGCGATGACGCCGCGTCCGTAGCGTCCCTGCGATGGGAAGTCTTTGATGGCAACCCGTTTGGCGCGGCCATCCGAACCAAGCAGGAAGACCTCCGCCGCGTCTGTTTTGCCGTTGATAACTTCCGCGCCGACCACTTCGTCGCCAACCCCCAACTTAATCGCATTGACGCCCGCCGCAATCAGGCCCATCGGGCGGACTTCGTCTTCGTCGAAGCGGATGGCCATGCCCAGGGCGGTCGCCAGCAGGATTTCGCGCTTGCCGTCGGTCAGGGCGACCCAGCCAAGGGCGTCGCCGTCGTTGACCTTGCACAGCCAGAAGGTCTGCGAGGAGGGGCCGGGCAGTTCGCCGACCGCCGATTTTTTGACCATGCCGCCGCGCGTGGTGGTAAAAACGCAGGTTTCTTCGGGCAGCGCCGATTTTTGGGCAGGCAGGGCAAAGGCGTAGACCGGTTTCTCGTCGGCTTTGAGCGGGCAAACCTTGTTAAACGGCGTGGGGCTTTCGGGCAGGGTGTGAACAGCCAGGGCGGCGGATTTGCCGTTCGCAGCCGCGAGGTAAAGCGTATCGTGGGTCGAGCTCCGCACGAGGAAGGCCGGGGCGTCGACTCCGCTCAGGCGCGGGGATTTGTCCTCGGATGTGCGCGAAAGCATCCCGTTTTTGTCCATCCAGACCCAGACGTTTTCCTGGGGAAGCAGGTCGCTGGAGGTCAGCAGGGCTTTCATTTCCTTGCCGCCTGCCAGGCTGACGATTTGGGTGCGGCGCTTGTCGGCGTAGGCGGCCTTGATTTTGAGCATTTCTTCGGCGGCCAGGGCGCGCATTTTGGCGGGTGATTTGAGCAGGCTTTCGAGTTCCTTGATGAGCGCCAACACTTCTTTGTATTCGGTTTCGATTTTCTTGCGTTCGAGCGCGGCCAGGCGGCGCAGTTGCATTTCGAGAATGGCGTTGGCCTGCAATTCGCTCAGTTTGTAACGCTTCATCAGGCGTTCGCGGGCGGTTTCGACATCCGGCGATTTTTTTATCAGGTCGATGATTTCATCGAGATTTTTCAGCGCGACGAGGTAGCCTTCGAGGATGTGGGCGCGGGCTTTGGCTTTTTCGAGGTCGTACTCGGCCCGCCGCCTGATGACCGTTAAACGGTGTTCGATATACACCCGCAGGGCCTGTTTGAGCGACAACATGCGCGGTTCACCGTCTACCAGGGCCAGCAGGATGATGCTGAAGGTCGACTGCATGGGGGTGCGCTTGTACAGGTCGCGCAGGATGGCCTCGGGGTCGGCGTTCTTGGTCAGTTCGATGACGATGCGCATGCCCTGGCGGTCCGATTCGTCGCGCAGGTCGGAAATGCCTTCGAGTTGGCCGTCGCGGGCCAGTTCGGCGATGCGCTCGATGAGGCTCGATTTGTTGGTCTGGTAAGGCAGTTCGGTGACGATGATGCGGCTCTTGCCGCGTTCCATTTCCTCGAGGTGGGCGCGGGCCTGCACGGTGACTTTGCCGCGCCCCGTTCCATAGGCCGTTTCGATGCCCTGGTCGCCGTGCGATTCGATGATGACACCGCCGGTGGGAAAGTCTGGCCCTTTGACGAAACGCATCAATTGCGAGACATCGATATCGTCCAGTTTTTCCCAGTGTTGCAGCATGTAGACCAGCGCGTCGCTGACCTCGCCCAGGTTGTGGGGTGGGATGCTGGTGGCCATGCCGACGGCAATGCCGGTTGCGCCGTTGACCAGCAGGTTGGGGATGGCCGCCGGGAGCACGGTTGGTTCGGTCAGGGTGTCGTCAAAGTTGGCGGCGAAATCGACCGTGTTTTTGTTGATGTCGAGCAGGATGTCGAGCGCGGCGTGCGAGAGCCGGGCTTCGGTATAACGCATGGCCGCGGGCGGGTCGCCGTCAATCGAGCCAAAGTTGCCCTGACCATCGACCAGCAGGGTGCGCATCGAGAAGTCCTGCGCCAGGCGCGCCATGGCGTCGTAAACGGCCGAGTCGCCGTGCGGATGGTATTTACCCAGCACTTCGCCGACGATACGGGCCGATTTTTTGTAGCTGCTGTCGGCGCGCAGGCCCATGTCGTACATGGCGTACAGGATGCGGCGCTGGACGGGTTTCAGCCCGTCGCGGGCGTCCGGCAGGGCGCGTGAGACGATGACGCTCATGGCGTAATCGAGGTACGACTGCTGCATTTCGTGGTCGATGTCTATTTTACGAACAAGGCCGAGTTCCATAAAAAATAATCCTTGTGGCTCTGCGGAATGGTTTTTCGTGCGTTACACAGAGAGCGCAGAGATGGCACGGAGTGTCACAGAGTTTTTCGATTTTCTCTGTGAAATCTCTGTGAGGCTCTGTGGAATGGTTTTGGTTTCACAGTAAATGCAGATTTTATCTCTGCGCAATTTGTGGATGATTCCTGTTCCGAGAATAAAATACGAAATCTGCAAATTTGTTCTATCGCGCCTATCTTATGTTGAAAGACTCAAAGCGTCAAGTGCGAGGCGCGAAAAGCCGTATACTATACACATGCGCACAACCCTTAACAATACCCTGCTGTTTACCGCAATTTTCTTTGCCCTGACCGCGCTCGGACATTCCAACCAGGCTTATATTTCCATCATGGCCCTGATGGGGCTGGGCTTCCCCCTGTTTTTTGCCTGGCAAACGGGTTCGTGGGCCGAGATGGGGTTTACGCGCCACAACGCCATTCCCGCCCTGGGCTGGGGACTGGCCGCCGGGCTGCTCAGCGCGCTGGCGGGGCTGTGGGCCGTGAACCGCTGGACTTTGACCGACAACTGGGGCATGGAATTGCTCGTTGGCCTGCCCATCTGGGCGCTGCTGGCGGTGCCCTTTCAGGAATTTTTCTTCCGCGCCTACCTGCAAACCCGGCTCGCGCTCCTGCTCGGAAAAACAACCGGCCTGCTCCTCACGGTGATTATTTTCACGCTCTGGCATTCCCTGCTGCCCATCTTCGGGCCGGGCAGCGGCTCGACCTTCCCGATGAACACCTGGCAAGGCCTGGCCGGGACGCTCCTCGCCGCCATTGCCTATAGCGCTATTTTCCAGCGCACCGGCAGTATCCTGGCCCCCTGGTTGGCGCATACCATCGCCGGGATAGTCTTCATCCTGGTCGGGGCGGCCAGCATGATTCCGCCCAACTAACGCGCCATCAGCCCTTCCAGCCTGGCTTTGACCCCCGGCCACTCGCTGTCGATGATGCTGTAATAAACCGAATCACGCCTGCGCCCATCCGCGAGCAGCATGTGGTTGCGCAAAACGCCCTCGCGCTGCGCCCCAATCCGCTCGATGCCGCGCAGCGAACGCTCGTTCAGCGCATCGGCCTTGAACTGTACGCGGATGCAGCCCAGCGTCTCGAAGGCGTGACAGAGCAGCAGGTACTTCGTCTCTGTATTGACCCCGGTGCGCTGGAACGCCGTCCCGTACCACGTTCCGCCGATTTCCAGGCCGCGATGCGCCGGGCGGATGTCGAGATAGCGCGTCGCCCCGGCCACGCGTCCGCTCGGTTTGTGGATGACGGCAAAGGGCAGGTCGGCGCCTCCGCTCTGGCGGTGCAGGATGTCCCGCACCCAGGCCTCCATCGCCCCCGGCAGGCTAAGATTACCGTAGAGCATATACTGCCAAAGGGCGGAATCGCTCCCAGCCTCGGCCAGCCCCTCGCTATGGACGAGTCCCAGCGGCTCGAGACGCACCAGGCGTCCATCCAGCGTCACCGGGGAAATTTGAAATTCGGTTTCGTTGTTTTGCATCTCGCACCGCCAATCGAATCAGGTTAATGAGGACATTTGCAAAATTGTATCCGCAATCGGCCACTCTGGCGTACAATAAACCCATGCAATCAAACTTGTTTAACCACCCCACCCTCGACGTTTTTCTGGTGGTATAGGATTATGTCATTTCGAAGGAGCCGCTTTGCGGCGACTGAGAAATCTTTTCTACTGTGTTAAGATTTCTCGCCAAAGAGCGGCTCGAAATCACAAACCAAATAAAAACATGATTACTTCCTCCCAAAACCCCAAACTCAAACTTGTCCGCGCCCTGGCGGGCCGCCCCAAGGAACGCCGCGAGGCGGGCGCATTCCTGGCCGAAGGCGCGCGCCTGGTCGAGGAAGCCCTGGCTGCGGGCTGGCCCATCCGCTTTGCGCTCTACGCCCAGGGACTTTCCGACCGTTCGGCGCAAACAGTGGAAGCCCTGGCCCGCGCCGGGGTCGAAGTGGAGTCGGTCGAATCTGCCCTGTTCCACTCGGTCAGCGAGACCGAACACAGCCAGGGCGTGCTGGCCGTGCTGGAACTCTCCAGCGTCCCCGCGCCTCCCAGGCCGACTTTTACCCTGCTCCTCGACCAAATCCGCGACCCCGGCAACCTGGGCACGCTCCTGCGCAGCGCCCAGGCAGCGGGAGTCGAGTCGGCCCTCATCCCGCCGGAGACGACCGACCCGTTTGCGCCCAAGGTGGTGCGGGCCGGCATGGGGGCGCACTTCCGCCTGCCCATCGAACGCCTGGGCTGGGATGAAATCCGCGCCCGGTTGGGGAAAACTCCTGTATACTTGGCTGAGACCGAGGACGCTGCCTCGTGCTGGGACGTGGACTTCAAACCGTCCCTGGCGCTCATCGTCGGCAGCGAGGCCGAAGGGGCCAGCCCCGAAGCCCGCCAGCTTGCCAGCCAGAATGTGATTGTCCCCATGCCCGGCGGGATGGAATCGTTGAATGCGGCAGTCGCCGGGTCGGTGCTGATGTTCGAGGTCGTGCGGCAGCGAAGTTAATTTTTGTTACCCCGGAGCACTCTTATGAAAATCCGTTCGATCACCTATTTCTTCAATCCCGGCTGGCCCATCAGCGAGGAAAAAATGCACGAGGCCGGGCGCTTCCTGTCCGAGGCCAAAAAGGCTTATGAAAACGAAGGCTACGAGGTGCAGACCACCCGCATCGCCAGCGTGCCCTTCTCGGTCATTCTCGACGATGCCCTGATTGGCCTGACCATGCGCATGGCGCAGAAACTTACGGCGGCCATCAAGACCCATGGAATCGACTATGCCGCCCTCGGCCCGGCCACGCCGGAGGTCTTCGAGAGTTACGAACTGATTCCCGATGCGCTCATGCTTTCGGAAAATGTCTTTTTTGCCGGGGAGATTGCCACCGCCCAAAAGGGGATTTCGCTGCCCGCCATCCGGGCCTGCTCCGAGGTTATCCTGCGCAACCGCGACCTGAAACCGGACGGTTTCGCCAACCTGCGATTCACGGCGATTGCCAACGTCCCGGCGGGCGGGCCGTTCTTCCCGGCGGCCTACCACGAAGGCGAGGGGACATCCTTCGCGCTGGCGCTCGAATCGGCGGATTTGGCGGTTGAAGCCTTCGAGAACGCCAAAGGCCTGGAGGAAGCCCGCAAAAACCTGGCGGCCTCGATAACCTCGCACGCTGCCAGGCTGGCAAACGCCGCCAATGTGCTCAAATACCAGTTTTCGATTAAATTCGGCGGCATGGATTTCTCGCTGGCGCCTTTCCCCGAAGAATCGCGCTCACTCGGCGCGGCTTTCGAGCGCCTGGGCGTTCCGCGGGTCGGGATGCACGGCTCGCTGGCGGCGGCAGCTTTCATCACCGAAGCCATGGACAGGGCCGAATACCAGCGCGCTGGGTTCAACGGCCTGATGATGCCGGCCCTCGAAGACGCCACCTTTGCCAAACGTGCCGCCGAGGGCATCCTGACGGTCAAAGACCTGCTGATGTACTCGGCGGTCTGCGGCACGGGGCTGGATACCGTTCCGCTGCCCGGCGACGTGACCGCCGAGCAGATTTCGGCCCTGCTGCTGGATATCGCCGCCCTGTCGCTGCGCCTGAACAAACCCCTGACCGCGCGCCTGATGCCGATTCCCGGCAAAAAGGCTGGTGACGAGGTCAAATTCGACTTCGACTACTTTGCCCCCAGTCGTGTCCTGGCCCTTGAAAGTGAAGGCCTGGGCGGATTGTTTGCATCAGATGAGACTTTTAATTTGAAGGCACGGGGATAATCCCAGCATAAGTTACAGTAAAAAATGGTGAGCGATGTTGTTTCGCTCACCATTTTTTACTTATACCCGCCAGTACTCGCCTCCGCCGCCTTCGCGCTCCAGCAGTTTGCTGCCGACCAGTTCTCGACGCAGGGAGGCCGTGTCCGCGTGGAAACGTGCCAGAATGTCGTTGACTGCCTTCTCCGGGTAGCGGACGCCCGGCTCGAAGGACTGGACAACATAGCGGAGGACAGCATCCAGCTTCTTGCGCTGCGCGGGAATCGTCTTCAGCCGCCCGTCCGGCGTCGAATAGTCCGCCAGCACTTTTCGGTCGTAGGCGTCCAAATCCACATCCTCGATGGAAGCAGCTGCCTGTTCAGACGAAAAAATCCGTTTGGTTGTCGCTTCGAGGGCCTGCTCATTGAGATGGTAGACGCTGTAATAGCCCTCGGCCCTGGCAGAAACCAGCCCGGCTTTCGAGAGTTTTGAGAGGTGGTGTGATACGGTCGAGGCTTTCAGGTCGAGCATGGCGGCCAGTTCTTCGACGCTGTATGGCTGTTGAGCCAGCAGTCCGATGATTTTCAGGCGGTTGGAATCGGCAAGGGCTTTGAATATGGATACCAGTTCAGGATTTTCTGCCATTTTTGATTTGCTCATGCTGGCCGATAATACCAGGACGTATAGTTTTCAACGGAACGATAGCCCAGTTTTTCTGCCAGGTCACAAGATTCCCGGTTGGCGGCGTCCCAGTTGGGTCGTAGTCCGCGTTGCAGGCTGGCAAGCAGCAAACGGGCCGCCAGCGTAGTTGCCACTCCTTGGCGGCGATAAGGCTCATCGACGAAGATGCTGACTTCAATCCCCTGGCTGCATACCAGTGAGGCGTATGCCAGCCCCATCAGTTTTTCACCGTCCAGCATGGCAAAGCCTGGAGCGCGTGCTGCAAAATCGGCAGCCGAATCGAAGTCGGACAGGTCGAAAGGGCTATCAGGCAGGTTGGTGAGGTGGGATGCCAGTTTTTCATCGATTGGTTGGATTGCATCGCGATGTTTTGATTGCGCCAATAGTCTGTTCAGGTGTTCATCGGATAATTCTGCGCTTGAGAAGCTGTGCCTGCTAAACGGGGTCAGGCGCTCGCCGAAAACGGATTGGATGGTTTCCAGCCAGCCGGGCGCAGACGGCATCAGCAGGGCGTAGGGCGGGAATTCTGCTGCCAGCCCTTGGGCTGAAACTCCGCTGGCATCCCCGGCAAAATACCAGAATGGGCCAATCACCAGCGCATAAATACTGGGATTCTCCAGCGTGTCTACCAACACCTTGCCGTGTTGGCCTTCAACCATGCTGGGGATGGCCATATCCACCTGTTTGAGCGCTCGAAACACCTCCGCTAGCTTCAATCGGTTGGCTTTCGTCAGTTCAAGCTCAGGGTACATTCTAAACTCCTTTTTTCTAGCTCGTTGGGCTGGTTGGCTCTGCGGGCCTCCAGTACTGCGAACCGTCGCTTTTGCGCTCCAGCATGCCGGCATCAATCAGGTCGCGGCGCAGGCCGGCAACGTCTTCGTGGTAACGGCGCAGGATGGTATTGACCTCCCTTTCGGTGTAGATGACGCCGGTGCTGAAGAATTGCAGCAGGTAGTCGAGAATGACCTGCAACTTGGGAGCCTGGTTGATGGGGATTTCGCGGATGCTGCCGTCGGCGTTGAGATAAGCCTTAAGAACCTTGCGCGATTTCTCGTCGAGGTCGGGCGATGGCTCAAAGGTCTTTTTTTGGCCTTCGAACTGCCTGCGGGCCAGGTTTTCGAGGCTGTCTTCGGCCAGTTCGTAGAGCGCCTCTTGTTTGCTGGCCGAGGGTTGGGCGTGCACCGCGCCGATGTGTTCGAGATACGCGAGGTGGTTCATCGCATCCCGAAAGGGGATGTCGAGCGCCTCGGCAACCTGCTTGATGTTGGCGGGGGCCTTGGTCAACACGCCTATCACGCGCAAGCGGTCGGCATGGCCGAGGGCTTTGACAAATTCGAGCATTTGATTTTGTTCCATAACTAACCTGCTTTCGTCTAACTAATTCGATGTTTATCAAATTGATTTTATGCGATTCGGATAATTTGTCAAGAGGAATCACCGGATTTACCAGGAATCAAAACCGGAAACATAATCACCCGGCCATTTTGTCGAGTCGCTCAACAACGTTGTCATTTTGACCAAAGGGAGAAATCCTGCTCATGGGATGAAAAGATTTCTCAGTCGCTGGAGAACGCTCCTTCGAAATGACAGATGTGGTTGAATTATTCCCCGGAAATACAGAAAAACATTTGCCCCAATTTGGGCAATTCGTGTCCAGCCTCTAAAAGCCCTGCTAATTTGACGGAGATTGCCCGATTTGAGAACAAGGGTGGGTATAATGTCAGTAAGACTCCCAAACCCGAGGTGAATCATGAATACAGCCCATGCTTATTTTGAGGGGAAGATTGTCCCGATGGACGAGGCCAAAATCTCGATTGCCAGTCACGCCCTGAACTATGGCACGGCTGCTTTTGGCGGACTGCGCGGTTATTGGAACGAGAAACAGGAAAAACTGTTCGTTTTTCGTCCCCTTGACCACTACCGGCGCCTGCTTAATTCTTCCAAAATGTTGTGCATGGAACTGCCCCATACCCCCGAAAGCCTGACGCAGATTACCATCGACCTGCTCAAGGCCGACAACTGGCGGCAGGATGTCTACATTCGCCCCCTGGTTTACAAGGCCGACGCAGGCATTGGCGTGCGCCTGCACGACCTGCGCGACGAGGTCAGCATTTTCGCGCTGCCCTTTGGCGCTTACGGCAAAAACGAAGACGGCGCGCATGTCACCGTTTCCTCCTGGCGGCGCATCGATGATAACGTCATCCCGGCGCGCGGCAAAATCAGCGGCGCGTATGCCAACTCGGCCCTCATCAAGACCGACGCGATTCGCTCCGGGTTCGACGAAGCCCTGGTGCTCGATAACAACGGCCACATCTCCGAAGGCACGGCCATGAATGTCTTCATCGTGCGCGACGGCGTCCTCGTCACCCCGCCCGTCACCGATAACATCCTTGAGGGCATCACCCGCCGCACCGTGCTGGAACTGGCCCGTGAAGAACTCGGCATCCCGGTTGTCGAACGTTCCATCGACCGTACCGAAGCCTACATCTGCGACGAAATGTTCCTGACCGGCACCGCCGCCCAGGTCACGGTCGTCACAAAAGTCGATCACCGCTCCGTTGGCAGCGGACAGCCCGGCGAAATCACGCTTAAACTGCGCCAACTCTTCGACGATGTTGTGCATGGCAAAGTCGAAAAATACGCCCGCTGGAACGTTGCAGTTTGACCCCTTCCTTTCCCTATCTCCTCCCCCAAAATCCGTTCTTTGGAATTTGGGGGACCTGTGCCACGAAGTGGTAGCTCGGGAGGGGTCACTGCGCCGTGTTGCCCCCATCCGCCAGCAGCAAATGCCCGGTCACAAAAGACGAATCGTCCGAAGCCAGGAAGAGCACCGCGCGCGCAATCTCCTCCGGCAACCCAAAGCGCCCCATCGGAATATATGAAGCCGATTCGCGCATGGCCTGCTCCAGCGTCACCGGGTCTGAGTCTTCAAAGTAACCCTTTTCCAGCCAGCGCTCCACAAACGTATCGCCGGGGCAAACCGCATTCACCCGAATCTTCTCAAGGGCATGGTCGAGCGCCATGCTCTTGGTCATTAAAGCCACCGCGCCCTTGCTGGTCGCATATGGCAGCGCGCCTTTGCCGCCCACCACTGCCCAGTCTGAAGCGTTGTTGACAATCGACCCGCCGCCCGCTGCCCGCATGTGCGGGATAACCAGGCGGCACATGCGCCAGACCGCGGTCACATTCAGCGCCATCGTCTGCGCCCAATCCTCCTCGCTGGTCGTTTCGGCGGTTCCCCTGGTGACAATTCCCGCGTTATTAAAAAGGATATGGATTTGTCCAAACTCCCCCAGCCCTGCCTCGACCACACGGGCGCAGTCCTCAGCTCGGGTATGGTCGGCTTCGACGAACAGGGCGCGGACTCCCCTGCGCCTGCATTCCGCTTCGAGGCTTTCACCCAATTCCCGGCGGCGCCCCGTCAACACCAGACCCGCGCCTTCGTCCGCAAAAAGGAGCGCGGTTGCTCGCCCGATTCCGCTGGTCGCCCCGGTAATGATTGCCATTTTACCGCTTAATCTTCCCATCGACTCCTCGCTATCCCGCCACAAAGCGCACAATATCGCCCGGCGCGAAAAGGAAAGGCTGCTCACGATTCGGGTCATATAACTTCAAATCGGTGCGCCCTATCAACCGCCAGCCGCCGGGGCTGTCCTGCGGATAAATCCCCGTCTGCCCGCCCGCAATCGCCACCGACCCCGCCGGGACGTGGGTGCGCGGCGTTTCGAGGCGGGGCACATGCAAGGCTTCGGGCAGCCTGCCCAGGTACGGAAAGCCTGGCATAAATCCCATCATAAAGACCAAATACTCGTTTTCGCTGTGCAGGCGAATGACCTCGTCCACGCTCAGGCGGCAGTGCTGCGCGACAAAAGGCAGGTCTGGCCCGTCATAAATCACTGGCACCTCGACCCGGCGCGGCGGATGAGGGCTGGCCTGCCCTTCAACGTTCAGGTGGGCTGCCAGCCATTCCGTTACTTCGGCGTGGGTGCGTGTGAGCGGGTCGTAGTGTACCGTCAGGCTGGCGTAACCGGGGACGGTTTCCATCACGCCTTCGAGCGGGTTTTGCGCCAGTCGTGCCGCCAGGGCATGAACCCTGCGGTTGGTTTCAAGGTCAATCGTTTCGCCAAGCGTAACCAGGATGGAAGAATCGGTAAGCGCAAACATTTTTTATGGTTGGTATAATTTTGCCTGATTGGACAAGCTGCAATGTTAAACCGTACTGTTTGGTTCAAAGACAAGGCTCGTTTCCTCGCCGCAGCCCTTTTGGTGCTGGGGCTGTTGGTTTATGCCTGCTTGTCCTTTTATTATGCCCATCATATGACCGTTATCTTTGACGAAGGTTCCTATTTGCTGAAAGGAAAATGGTTTCTTGAGGGTACATACCGTCCGTTTCAGGAATATGGGCCTGTCACCAACAAGCTTCCTTTTGCCTTTTGGGTGCCGGGCCTTTCGCAGGTTCTTTTTGGCGAAGGCATTCGTTCTGGCCGCTATTTCAGCATTTTTCAAAGTCTATTGATTTTAGCCGCTTTGTGGCTGTCTGCAAGACGGTTTTCCGCCTCGCCCTGGGTTGGCGTGGCGCTGGTCTGGGCCTGTGTCCTCAACCAAAACTGGATTATGTATTACGCCCGCTCGATGAGCCAGGTGACAACAGCCATGTTCGTGGCCTGGAGTCTGTATTTCCTTTTGGGCAGGGAGCGAAAAAACTGGGAAGTTATTACCGGGTTTATTCTCGCTGTTTGCGTTGTCCTGACCCGCCAAAACATGATTCCCTTTCTGGCCCTGGCATTTCTTTATATCTTCTGGGAACACGGCTGGAAGAAGGGCGGTCTGGCCGTCCTGGCTGGCGGTTTGGCATTTCTTTTAGTCCATGTTGCTTACTGGCCCAATATTTATTATACGATTTGGCATTCAACCTTGCCGGGTTTCATCACCAGGGCGTTGATTGTCCTGGGCTTGCTCGAAATACTCCCCCGCATGGATGGAACTCCCGCATTTCAACCGCAACATACGCCCCTGGCGGTTGTACGGGAGATGTTTGGCGGAATTCGCTATTCCTTGCTGCCGGTTTGGTTTATGCTGGCCGGTTTCCTGGCCTATCCATTTCGACGTTTTTTTGCGCACCCGCGCTTCAAGCCCTTTGTTTTCCTGTTGTTGTCTTACCTGACGATGATTTTGCTACACACCTGGGCGATTGTTTCGTGGGACACGATTTTGTACAGTTTCCCCGGTTATTTCGCTTTTTTCAACCCGATTGGTCTCTTGTTACTGCCTTTTCTCTATGAATCTCTGCCGCAAAATATCTCGAAATTACGAGGCCTGCTGATTGGCCTGCTGGTTTTGATTCTTTCTGCCGGCATTGGCTTGCACCACTACCGCCCTCTTTCGACTTTCCTGCTCAACCTGCCGGTGCCGCGCATGCGCGAATTGCGCTTCGAGGCGGGGAATGTTGAATTGTGGCGGGTCATTACGAACCGGTTTGGGCTTGGGTATTTCGAGCAGGAACCCTGGGTCACATCGCTGGCCGGGCTGCTGGTTGGGCTGTCGATTCTCCTGGCCGCTTTGATGGCCTGGTTTTTCCTGGGAAAGAAAAAAACATCTTACGCCTTTACCCTGCTGGTTTTGTTCGGCCTGCTGGCTTTTGCCCTGTCGCCGACGACTGTTCTTTCAGGGCGCGGCGCGGTTTTTTTGTGCGAAACCGATACCATCCAAACCTATGAGCAGGTTGGTGAATCGCTGCGGGCAGTTATCCCTGACGGTTCGCTGGTGTATTGGGGCGCGCATACCCGGCCTTCGGTCGCCATCCTGCTTGATTTGCCGGGAGTCAGGACTTTCCCTTCCCAACTGAACGGCGATTATTATTTCCGCAAGGGAGGTTCGACAGACCTTGCCTTGTCCTTGAATTACTGGAACGAGGAACTGGCTGAGCGCTGGTTGTTCGAGGCGGACTATCTTTTGCTGAATGACAAGGAGTTTGCCCCCTGGGCGGACTTTGTTTACGAGACGCATACCGAACGGTTCGAATATCTCACAACGACCCAGCCTTTGTATGCCTGTGACAACCAATCTGTATTGCGCGTTTTCAGGGTCGTCAAATAGGGCGGTTGGTTAACTCTCAAAAATGCTGATGCTCTCGATGTGGTAGGTCTGCGGGAACAGGTCGAAGGGTGTGACCTGTTTCAGTTTGTAACCCCCGGCAAGCAGGCGGGCGGCGTCACGCGCCAGGGTGGACGGGTCACACGAAACGTAGGCGATGGTTTCAGGCTTTTTGGCAATCAGGGCGTCGATGACCGCCCTGTCCAGCCCGGCGCGAGGCGGGTCGAGGATGACGATGTCGGCGTAGTCTTTGAGTTGCGGCAGCGCGTCTTCGGCGGGGGCTTCGTACAGTTCGACGTTGTCGAATTCGTCGAGGTTGACACCGAAGTCTTCACACGAGGAGGGGGCGGCCTCGATGCCGATAACTTTCTTGACGCGCGGGGCGAAGAAGGCGCTGAACAGGCCGACGCCACAGTACACGTCCAGAATTGTGGATGTTGGCGAGATGGGCAGGGTTTCGAGCAGGTGTTCGACCATTTTGGCGGCCATCGGGGTGTTGACCTGGAAGAAGGACGCCGCCGAGACTTTGAAGGGCCGCCCAAGCACTTCGATGACGATGTAATCGTCCCCGGCGAGGATGACAGGGTCGTCTTCGACCAGGTGGACGACGGAAATATCGCTTTCGAGTTCCATTTCGGGCGCTTCGGGCGTGTCCGATTCGAGGATGAGCATTAAATCGTCCCCGGCGCGCAGCGAGATGCGATTGAGGGGCGCACCCGGCTCAAAGTCGAGAGTCGGCCAGAGGGCGTTGAGGGCGACTTCGGGCAGGTGACATTCCGTAATCGGCAGCAGGTTGAGGGGGGCTGCGTCGTGCCGCGCGGAGTCGGTTTGGGCGGCGACAAAGGCCAGGTTCGCGTTTTCATCCAGATGAAATTGGATGTGGTTGCGGTAGTTCCATTCATCCGGCGAGGGGACGATTTCGCGCACGGGCGGGTTGGCGATTTTTCCGATGCGGGCCAGTTGGTCGCTCAGGATGTCGGTTTTGACGCGCAGTTGGGCCGGGTAGGGCAGGTGTTGCAGGTGGCAACCGCCGCAGGCTGTGAAGTGTGGGCATTTGGGGGCAATGCGCTCGGGGGAGGCTTTGATGACTTCGAGCAATTCGGCGCGGGCGAAGTTTTTGCGCTCTTCGACGATGCGGGCGCGCACGATTTCGCCGGGCAAGGCAAAAGGGACGAAGACGGCGCGGCCGTCGTGGCGGCCGATGGCTTCGCCGCCATAAGCGAGAGTAGTCAGGCTGAGTTGGACGGTTTTTTGGGTCATATTGTCCCTTTTAACGCCAAGACGCCAGGTTTTCACAAGTGTGCGCCAAGTTTTTTGTTTTTCTTGGCGTTCTTGGTGCTCCTGGCGTCTTGGTGTTGATTTTTTGGGGTTGCCCGGTTTAGCGCAGGATGAACGAGAGCGCAATCAGGATGACGAAGAACGTCCCGGCCAGGATGCCGATGCGTTTCAAGTCTTTTTTGACCGGGCCGTAATCGGGATTGAATTCGGTTGCGGCAGTGCTCTTGAAAGTGGTTTTCTTTGCCATAAACTTGCTCCTAGGGGGTTTGTAACGCAGCAGAGACGACAATTCGCTGGTTATCTATCAGGTAAGGGTAACATGAGATGAGCGTTACCGTCGGGTTGGGGGTCGGGGCCATGACCTCGACGCGGGTCGGCTCGACAACCTGTGTGCCGGTGATGACGTAAGTGTACTGGCGCTGGTTGGTGTAGACGATGACGACATCGCCGGGCTGGAGGCGGTCGAGGTCGCGGAAGATTTCACCGAAAATGTCGTTGTGCGCCGACAGGACCAGGTTGCCGTTCTCACCCGGGTTTGGGGTGCCGATATGTTGGCCGACACCTTTCTTGAGTTGTTCCCAGCCATCTCCCTGGACGATGGGGGCGTCGACCCCGATGGATGGGATTTGGATGCGGATGGCCTGGGCCGGGCTGGCGGTCGGGACGGGGATGTTGGCGATGGTCTGGACGAGCGGGCGCAGGTGTTCAGGGATTTCGGCGTCGTTGGGCTGCGCGCCGCCTTCGGCATTCGGCGGGGTGTGACCGGACGGCAGAACGACGGCGGTAATCAGCGCGGTTGGCTCAGGGCTTGGCTGCTGCATGGAGGAGGCCACTTCCTCGTTGAGGGTGCGCATCATGGTGAAAAAAGCCAGACCGATGCCAACCAGGCCGAGAACGGCCAGGACTTCGACCGAGAGCAGCAGCCTGTCCATCCAGACCCGGCGCGGGCTTTTGACAACCGCCTGGGGCTGCGAGTCGCCTTCGGGGGTTTCGACCACCCGGCCAGGGTCGAGGAGGTCGTTCTCGGCTTCCTCACGGGTTTCGACAGCCAGGGAAATCACCCGTCCGGTGCGCTTGAAGTGTTCAAGACGGTCGTGGCGGGTGACGCGGCGCTTGTCAAGTAATAATCGGCGCAGTTCTTCTACCGATAAATCTTCAGGCCGTTTTTCCATAGCAAAAGATTATACCCCAAGGGGCTTGGTTTTTTCGATTGTCGGGTTATAATAGAAATAATGTTCCGCGTGGGCTGGATAGCCCTGTCTGCGGAGTTCAATTTCCGAAGGAGGAAACCATGGCTTTTAGTTTTAAAAATTCCAAAGGTGTAACGTACTTCCTGCACTCCAAGGCCACCCTGCTCAAGAGTGGCAAAACCCAGACCCTGTACTTCTTCTCGAAAGAGCAGAAGGCTGGCACCCTGGATGCTGTTCCCGCTGGCTACCAGGTCGCTGAGACCGCCAATGGCCTGCCGGTTCTGAAGAAAGCGTAAGGCTTATTTGTAAGGTAAAAGAGCCGGTTCTTGAAACCGGCTCTTTCCTTGTATTTTTATGTTACCCTTGTTATAATATCGCCCTGCTACGGGCGGGTAGCTCAGTTGGTTAGAGCATTGCGTTGACATCGCAAAGGTCGTAGGTTCGAGTCCTATTCCGCCCACTTTCAATGACCAGTATCCAGTGGTCAGTAAACAGTATTCAGTTTGAAATGCGAAGACCGGGACGAGTAGACGGGTTTCCGCTGACAGGGAGGGCAAGGCCATAGATTGAGAGCCTGCCCCAGCCAGAACCGCCGAAAACCACCCGTGAGCATGGAGCGGAACAGTTTTCAGTGGGCAGTTACCAGTGTTCAGTGAAAACCAAGTAAGCGAAACGGTTGGCCCCGTTATCGGCTTAAGAGATACCCTGAGTGAATGGTCTCGGTATGGGCTACGCCCTACGCGACCAACGGCTTGGGTAAATCGGGTGGAACCGCGTGAAGCGTAATTTGCTCTCGCCCCGTGTGGGTGAGAGTTTTTTTTATTTATTGCCCCCTCCGGCGCATTCGCGCCACCTCCTCCAAATTCGACAGGGTTTCGTCGAATTTGGAGGAGACAGGGTGGGGGTCAAAAGGAGGCACAAATGTCTGAACGTTATGAAGAGTCACAACTGTATAAAATCCGTCACTCAGCCGCGCATGTCATGGCGCAGGCTGTGCTTGAGTTCTACCCGGAGGCCAAATACACCATCGGCCCGCCGGTCGAAAACGGCTTTTACTATGACTTTGAACTTCCCGCGCCGATTACCCAGGAAGACCTGGAAAAAATCGAAAAGCGCATGCGCCAGATTGTTTCAGGCGGGCACGTTTTCGAGAAAAAAGTCTTGTC
>JAGVAO010000007.1 GCA_020060235.1 Anaerolineales bacterium
CAGTTTGACTTCACCCCTGGCCGCGCGGACGTGCTTGCGTTCATGGTTACCCATCAAGGCACGGGCATTGGGCGTGTATCGGAAAAAGTCGAGTACCTGTGGCGTTTCTGGCCCCCGGTCGATAAAATCACCGAGCGAGATGATGGAATCGCCATCAGACAGGCCTGCTTTGTCCAGCAATGCCTGGAGTTCGAAATAACAGCCGTGAATATCGCCGATAACGAGGGTTTGCATATCAGGATTTTACCTTGATGGAGCGACAAACAGGTATTTAAGGCAACCACCACACGGCGATAAATATGCGTGTGGTGAGGTGCAACTGGGCGAACCAGCCACATTGCTGACAGTGGGATTTTGCACCCACATCTCCCGTCCAAAACAGGACGCTGCTTGTCCTTGTAATTCGTAAATTACAAAGCGGCTTATTCATTCGCCTTACGACATGGCATTGGAAATTAAATTCTGGACATGCACGATGCTTTCCAGTCGTTTACGAAACGGTTCGATTTGTTCGTGAGGGCGGGCATGGCGGCCTACCCGTGATTGATGTTGATACCAGTATACAACAAGACCTGAATCAAAAAGACGAGAACCTTTGCGGGTCCTCGTCTTGGTACACTTTTTATTGCGCAATATTCTCGAACCCATTCAGGCTCTCCTGGCGGTACCAGTCCAGCCAAGAGCGGTCTTCAGGAAAATGGTGCTGGAATAGGCGAGAGGCAGTGATGAGCTTTTCGATGAAGTGAATTTCATGTTGTTGCCAAGGTTGAATCATGCCTGATCGCCCAGTCTTGATACGATGAATACCCAGATATAGCTCTGCTGACCGCCAGGCAAAGATTACTAATTCCCCATTCAATTCAAGAGCACTATCTAACCGAATAAGATCCTCAATCTTTATTCTATCGCCAGGATTTGTTTCAAAGTACCCAACTGCAGGGCGCGATAAATCAACCAAAGCCGCTATTTCGCTTTGAGTCATTTTTTTTATTTCTCTCAAATACCGAACATACCTTCCTAAGTCAAGTAGTGTCAGTGCGCCACCTGAAAAATAAATGTTCCTTAAGTTATCAGGGGAAAATTTTTGAGGATAGCGCAAGTCCACATCTGGGAGAACTTCTCTGGCAAGGCCATCTTTTTCATTTGGAGAGTGCAAGAATGAATAAAAATCAGAAGCGAGCAAATCTATTTTTTCACCACCAAGAGTTGGAGAATGTTTAATAATAAAACGACTCAATAGCTGCTTTACGATAGCAGGCGCAACTCCTCGTCGCAGCAAACCAGTAGTATCTAAAACATCAAAATCTCCAAACAAAAAACAGGGGAAATCGCTTTCTGGTTGTCTTGGGGTACGATAAATTTCCGGAACAGGCAACCCTTCTTTTACAAAACCTTGTGTGAAAAGCTCAATCCAAGGCAAGTCCAATGCGTACATAATGCGGACAGTGGAAAACAGAGATAGTTGCAAGGCCTGAGTTTCAATCCGACTCAATGTTGAGTGTGTAAACCCTGCCACTTCGGCTAAATTAACCAAAGTTAGGCCTCTTCGTTTACGCTGCTCCGAAAGCCATTTAACTAGCATTTTTATTACTCCTGTTAGTTTTCGGCTGTTTTTTTACTGGTTTTTTTAACTCGACAAAATTAGAAAAAGTGGTAAAATGACGCGTAAATGTACGCACATTATCTTTTTTTTGGGAGTGATGATCCATGAAACGATTTAATTTTGGTCAACTCGAAAAAATTCTTCTAGAATTTTATGAGTACCTCACAGGCGTCCGCGCGGCAACCGAATCAACCATCGCCGCCTATAAGCATGACGTAAACACATATTGTGAGTTTTTAGAAAACCAGCCAAATTTTTCAGGCGAGTTCCTTATCAATGAACAAACGATTCGAGGTTTTGTGGCGTTTCTTCGTAAGCGTAACAATGCTGATAGCACCATTCAGCGGCGATTAGACGGCCTAAACGCATTTTGGAAATTTCTCCACAAATATAGAAATTTCAACAGACCTATACCGATAGGTGATTGCGATGTTCGTCTTAAAAATAAACGCAATCCAAGTAGAAGCATCCCACATAACGATTACATAATTTTTTTGCAGGAGGTTGACAATGAACTTCGAAAAATTAAATGAGTTCCGTTACCTGCGAGACATGTCAATTATTTGGCTCGCACGCAACTCTAAAATTTCCGTTCAGAAAATCTTACAAAAGAAAATGAGTGACTTTGACGAATTGAACAAGTACTTTGTCAATGATCTTTTGACAGCCTACAAAGATTCGCGAGAGCAAATCGCTACAGATGAAACTTGGCTGTTTACCACCGATGAGGGCAGACTATACATGCCCAGGAAGTTTTCTCAAAACGTCCAACGGCTGTTAGAGCAGGCTGACATGCCAATCAGGCCGAGTCACCCAACTCAAATGAGCCAGGCACAAATCGAAGCTCTCGCAGATTTACGCTTTGGATATCACCGGCCGGTCTACCAGTATGCTATCGCCAGTGGATTGATTGGTTATCAGGGAATGCGGCCAGAGGAAGTTGCCAGCCTTTTTAAAAAGGACATCGACGAGGATAACAATATCATCACCCTCGAAAAAACAAAAAGCCAGGAACCGCAATATGTCGTCATACAACCTGATTTACGAGAGCCAATCAAAAAATTCTTGGCGTGGCTAGACCCATCAGAGCCATTGTTTATAAGAAGCACCGGAAGACAATGGAATCGCAAAGATGTATATGTTGCGGTTGAGAAAATCGCTAATCAAGTAGGCCTGTCTGGTTTAACCCCTCGCCGCCTACGTGCCACATTCGGGCATGAATTATTGTTTGGAGGAGCGCAGATAAATGAAGTCAGCCTGTTGTTACGCCACAGCGATGAAGCCACCACGGCCCGACACTATCTGCCTCTCCGAGAGATTAATGATGCGCGCAGAGTGATTAACCGCTTTCGCCCAACCAAGTCGATTGAATAGGAGCAAGATATGCGTCTATTTTTTTATTGGAAAGGTTCAGAACAGCATTATGTCTGTACTCAAGGGTGCCTCAGGCCGGTCTATAAGCCGCATTCTGTCCAGTAACGGGGATTGCTCCCCGCACCTGGGCGGTCATCTATCTGGCAAGCGTGTCACCACGCCGCTCAAGCAGCCTACCCGGGACTGGCTTCCTAAACAGGAAGCACATAAGGATGCGAGCACACATCCCGCTGGTCCGCGGACCACTTCGTCCCTGCTTGACCTTGCTCCCGGCGGGGGTTACCAGGCCGCCCGTATTACTACGGACACCGGTGGTCTCTTACACCACCTTTTCACTATCACCCTCTTGCGAAGGCTACCTGTTTTCTGTGGCCCTGTCCGGCAGGTTGGCCCACCACAGTTGTGAGGGATCGCCCCGCCCCGGGTATTATCCGACGCCGTGCTCTCTGGAGTGCGGACTTTCCTCGACCCCGCAACGCGGGACCGCGACCACCCAACCAGCCTGAGGCAAATTTCATCATACCATAAAAAAACAGCCCGGAGGCTGGCGCACCCCGGGCTGTCAAAGCCGTCGTTATTAATCCACAAAGCGGTATTTGAGCAAGGCCCAAACCGCCTCGAAGGCATCACGCAGGCCGATTTTCTTGCCCTCGGAGTATTCGCGCGGGTTGAAACTAATCGGCACCTCGAACAGGCGCACGTTGCGTTTGAGAATTTTAGCCGTAAACTCCGGCTCGAAATCGAAGCGGTTGGCGCGCAGTTTCATATCCTGCACAATTTCGCGCTTGAAAACCTTGTAGCCGGTTTCCATGTCGGTCAGGATGTTGTTGTAGAGAATATTGGTCATCAGGGTCAGCAGTTTATTGGCGACCATGTTCCAGAACAGGATGGCCCGGTGCGGCGCGCCCAGGAAACGGGAGCCATAGACCACATCTGCCACGCCCTCCTCAATCGGCTTGAGCAGGTTCGGGTACTCACGCGGGTCATACTCCAGGTCGGCATCCTGGATTAAGAAAACATCCCCACGGGCGTTTTGCAAGCCAGTGCGCACCGCCGCGCCCTTGCCCTGGTTCTTCTCGTGCAGGATAACGCGCACGCCATCCTTACCGTCCAGTTCGGACAGGATTTCGCGTGTACCGTCTTTCGAGCCGTCGTCCACCATCAGGATTTCCCAGGCCAGGCCGGTGGCCTGCACCCGGCGGACAATTTCTCGCACGGTGTTCTTTTCATTATAGACAGGGATTATCACGGAAAGGTTCATGGCCGCTATTATACCCGCCCTGGCCGCGCGACATGATATAAAAGGGAAGAATGGCGCAAGAAGAAGTATAATCTTATTATGGTTTTCTTTTCCTTATCAGTCATTTTAACGGCAGGTGCCCATGTCTCTTAACGCCAATCCTTCCATTCGACCAGGCTCATCCCAGTCTGCATCCAGTTCGGCAACATTCGTTCCCCCGCCCATTACGCGCATCGACGATACCGGCCTTTCGCAACTCTGGCTGCAAGACCTGGCCCTTAAGATTCTCTACTTCCAGGGTTATCTTTCCGGGTTCAAGGTGGCCGAAGAAATTGCCCTGCCTTTCGCCGGGGTAACTGACCTGATTCTGGAATCGCTCAAACGCGAGAAACTGGTCGAGGTCAAATCCTCCTCCATGGGGCTGGGAGAAGGCTCATACCAGTATGCCATCACCGGCGCGGGAATTGAGCGCGCCCGCGAGGCCCTCGAGCGCAGCCAGTATGCCGGCCCCGCCCCCGTGCCGATAGAAATCTACAACCAATCCATTCGCCGCCAGAGCAGGCAGCGCATCCCCGTCACCGCGCGCACCATGCACCAACTGCTCTCGCAACTGGTGCTCTCCAAAACCACCTTCGAGCAGCTTGGCCCGGCGCTCAACTCGGGCACATCCATCTTCCTTTACGGGCCTCCCGGCAACGGGAAAACCAGCGTTGCGCGCGCCTTTGGCACCCTGATTCTGACCCAGAATATGTACATTCCCTACGCCCTTTATGTAGATGGACAGGTCATCAAACTGTACGACTCGGTCAACCACCAGCGCGCAAAAGACGACGACACCACCGCCTCCGGCACCGGCTCACTGCGCGCCGGGGCCAAGCGCGACCCGCGCTGGGTGTACATCAAACGCCCCTTCATTGTCGTCGGCGGCGAACTGACCCTGGCCGGCCTCGACCTGGTCTTCGACGATACCCACAAATATTACGAAGCGCCCTTCCAGGTCAAAGCCAACGGCGGCATCCTGCTCATCGACGACTTTGGCCGCCAGCAGGTGCGCCCGCGCGACCTGCTCAACCGCTGGATTGTGCCGCTCGAAAACCGGGTCGACTTCCTGACCCTGCACACAGGCCGAAAAATGGAAGTTCCCTTCGATGTGCTGGTCGTCTTTTCGACCAACCTTCCGCCCCGCGACCTGGTCGACGAAGCCTTCCTGCGCCGCCTGCGCCACAAAATCGAAATCGGCGACCCCTCCTACGAGGAGTTCCGCGAAATTTTCCGGCGCGTGTCGCAGTCCAAAAATGTCAAATACAACGACCAGGGCCTGGCCTACCTGCTGCAAGAGTGGTACATCAAACGCAACCGCAAACTGCGCGCCTCGCACCCGCGCGACCTGTGCGACCAGGTCATCGACATCGCCCGCTACATGAACGTCGAACCCGAAATGAGCCGCGACCTGCTCAGCCGGGCGGCGGCATCTTATTTTGTTGAATTGTAATGTTCCATCAACTGCCTCACCCGACCGTTTTGGCCCACCGAGGTGCATCGGCCCACGCGCCTGAGAACACCCTGGCCGCCTTCCAACTAGCCCTCGAACACGGCGCAGACGGCATCGAATTCGACGTCAAACTGACCAGCGACGGCCAGGTCGTCGTCCATCACGACGCCAGCCTCGAGCGCACAACCAACGGCCAGGGCCAACTCAAAGATTTCACCCTGGCCGAACTAAAACAACTGGATGCCGGTTCCTGGTTTGGTGAGCAATTTCGCGGTGAGCGCATCCCGACCCTGGCTGAAATTTTCGAGACCGTCGGCGATAAACTTTTCATGAACATCGAACTGACCAACTACGCCACCCCTTTCGACAAACTGGTGGATAAAGTCGCGGAACTGGTCGAGCGTTACCACATGCACAAGCGGATTCTTTACTCGAGTTTTTTACCGCACAACCTAATCCGCGCGGGCGCGCTCACCCCCGGCCTGTCTCGTGGACAACTGGCCCTGCCCGGCCCCGCAGGCTGGTGGCAGCGCGGCTGGGGCGGATTGCTGAAACTGCAAGCCGACCACCCCTTCAGCGCCGATGTCAGCGCAGCCAGCGTCGAACGCTCGCACGCCCGCGGACGGCGCGTGTACACCTGGACGGTCAACCAGCCCGAAGAAATGCGCCGCCTGCAAGCCCTGGGCGTGGATGGCATCATCACCGACGACCCCAAACTGGCCCTGTCTGTGTTTGGGCGTACATAACCGAGGAAGCCTGGTCTCGATACACGCTACGCGCTACTCGACCAACAGGTTAGGAATGACAAAAGACCGAATACCGGATACTGCCCTTCGACTGCGGGCTATGCCCTCCGCTCAGGTACTGGTTACTGAACACTGGACACTGATTACTGAATGTTCCCCTACAACTGGCTCACAGACGCGCAAAAGCGCATTTCCGCCCACATCCGCACCACCCCGCTGACGCAAGACTCGCAGCGGAGTTTGTGGCTTAAATGGGAAAACCGTCAAATCACCGGTTCGTTCAAACTGCGCGGCGCGCTCAACAAAGTGTTAATGCTCGAAGACTGGGAACGCCAGGCCGGGCTGGTGACAGCCTCAGCTGGCAATCACGGCCAGGGACTGGCCTACGCCGCCAAATTAAGCGGCGCGCCGGTTAAGGTATTTGCATCCGAACATGCTGTGCCGCGCAAGGTCGAGGCCATGCGCGCCCTGGGCGCGGAGGTGGTACTTGTGCCGGGCGGCTACGAACAGGCCGAGGAAACCGCCATCCGCTATGCGGCTGAAAACGGCAAGACCTTCGTCTCGCCGTATAACGATGCCGGGGTGATTGCCGG
>JAGVAO010000227.1 GCA_020060235.1 Anaerolineales bacterium
CCGGCCCTGACCGAGGCGTTCAGGAAGAAGTTGGGCAAGTAGGACTCTCGCATGTCATTTCGAGCCGCATAGCAATGTAGGGCGAGAGATTATCTCGCCCTACGTTTTTACTCCCTAACGCAAAATTAACAAACAGAGGGTAAGATAGAACTATACCCACGGAGGAGCCGTATGCGAGATTTAACCAACGAACTTGTTGAATTCATCCGTCGCACCTCGACCGACCTGCCCAGGGACGTGGAGGAACGCCTGAAGGCCGCGGTCGAGAAGGAAGCCCCCGGCTCGGCAGCGCGCGGCGCGATGGAAACCATCCTTAAAAATATCGAGATGTCGCGGGCCAACTCGACCCCCATCTGCCAGGACACCGGCACGCCGATTTTCTACGTCCACTACCCCGAAGGCTGGAGCACGCGCAAATTGCGCCAGATGATTCGGGACGCGATGGAAATTGCGACCAAAAAGTCGTACATGCGCCCCAATGCGGTGGACGCCATCTACGACCAGAACAGCGGCAACAACCTGGGCGGCGACGATTTTCCCTATATCCATTTTGAAGAAGTCGATGCTGACCAGCCCCTGACCATCGAGTTGATGCTCAAGGGCGGCGGATGCGAGAACGTCGGGCGGCAGTATTCGCTGCCCGCCAACGACCTGGGCGCGGGCCGCGACCTGGCCGGGGTGCGCAAGGTGGCCCTCGACGCCGTCCAAAAGGCCCAGGGACAAGGCTGCGCGCCGGGCATCCTCGGCATCGCCATCGGCGGCGACCGGGGTTCCTCGTATGTCAAATCGAAGGAAATCCTTTTCGGCAAAATCGGCGAACGCAACGCAGACCCTGAAATCGCCGCGCTCGAGGAACGCCTGACCGACGAATCGAACCAGATGGGCATCGGCCCGATGGGCTTTGGCGGCCAGACGACAGTCATCGACACCAAAATCACGGGCATGCACCGCCTGCCGGCCTCGTACTTCGTCTCGGTATCATACATGTGCTGGGCCTACCGCCGCCGCAAGATGACGGTCATGGGCGACGAGGTGGTTTACGATTGATGCTGTCATTGCGAAGGAGATGAAATCATGAAAGAAATCAACCTGCCCGCCAGCGATGAAACCATCCGCTCCCTGCACGTCGGCGAACCGGTCTTGCTCAACGGCGTGATGGTCACCGGGCGCGACGCGGCCCACAAGTGGCTGATGGAAACCTTCATCAAAAAGACCCGCCCGCCCCAGGGCGACGACCTGCAAGTATATGAAGAACTCAAACGCCTGCTCAACGGCTCGGTGATTTATCACTGCGGCCCGGTGGTCAGCAGGGACGAGAGCGGCGAATACAAATTCCTGGCCGCCGGGCCGACCACCTCCATCCGCGAGGAGCCGTACCAGGCCGATGTAATGAAACATTTCAACGTCAAGGGGGTGATTGGCAAGGGCGGCATGGGCGCGAAAACGCTCAAAGGCTGCCAGGAAACCCCCGGCGTGTACTTCCACGCCATCGGCGGGGCGGCATCTTTCATTGCCCAATCGGTCAAAAAGGTGCTGGGAGTCTACAAACTGGAATTCGGCACCCCCGAAGCGTTTTGGGTCATCGAGGTCGAGCATTTCCCCGTCGTGGTGACGATGGACTCGCACGGCGGCAGCCAGCACGCGGTGGTGGACAATTCGTCCAAAAAGGTGCTGGAGGATTTGCTGGCAAAGCCGTATTGAGAAGGGCGGGGATTAGAGAATAGAAAATAGAGAAATCCCCGGCGCTTGTGTGTTTGAGCGGCCGGGGATTTTTGTGCCCTGTATAGCGGGATTCTCTGTGTCTGTATGGCAAAACAGATTCTGTTGATTACCCCTGTTCGCTAAAATACGTCCAACCGTCCAAATTCGGCGGCTGGATGCCCAACTCGGTCAAAATCGCCATCACCTGGGCGCGGTGCTCGGTGGCGTGATTAATCGCCTGGGTCAGGAGGATGGTCTTTGGCACGTCGCGCGGCTGGCCGTCCCAATCGACCTGGACGGTGTCGCCGGGCTGAACTTTCACCGCCCATTCGATTAAGCCCTGTCCGCTCTGGCGGGCCGATTCGGTCATCTCGGCGACGGTCATCGGCGGCGAGTCTTCGGGACGGCGATAGCGCTGGCCGGTGCTGATGCGCGAAAGGTAAGACTTTTCGGCCACGACAATATGCTCGAGGGTGCTGTGAATCGAGCCGAAAGTACCGGTCAGGGTGGCCTGTAACTGCTCAGCAGAGAGGGAGGCGCATTGTTCGAGCAGGCCCAGGTTGGCCCACAGGTTATGGCGGAACAGGGTGGTCAGGGTATCGGCAGGGGTCATGGCAAATCTCCTTCTTCAAATTTTAACGCGCAAAGGCGCGGAAGGGGTTGGTATGGGTCAGTTTGCGGATGGTTTCTTCATCCACGCCGACCGCCCGCAGTTTGGGCAGGAAATGTTCCGACAGGTAGGTGAAGGGCAGGGGTTCACCGCCGCCCGGTTTGGCCGGGTCGTACCAGCCGCGGTCCTGGCTCAACATCATCTGGTCGGCCAGTCCCGCATCCAGCGCGCGCGGGATGACATCGAGGTAAACCTCGTCGTTGCCGTAACCGATTCCATCGTATTCCAGCCAGGCCCCACGCCGGGCCATTTCGAGATGCAGGTCAAAATCCGGGTCGGACTGGGTATGTATCCAGATAAAGCGTTCGGCAGTGTAGCCCTCGGCCTCGAGGATGTCGAGCTGGTCGCGCACCACCCGCCCGCGCATGGTGTGGACGCCGATGACGGCGTTTGTTTCGCACCCGGCCCTGGCCGCCGCGCGCAGGATTTTGGCCTCGCACGCGCTGATGCCGTCGTCGCCGACGCTCAACTTAATCCACCCGGCCTGCACGCCGCTCGATTCGATTTCGCCCTGCAATTCGCCCAGCATCCAGTCGGTCAATTCGGACTGGCTGGCGCGATGCGCCCAGGCCGGGATGGCCGGTTCGCGGTAGATGCCGGTCGGCGCGACAATGGGCATGCCGGTCGCCTGGCTGACCACTTTCAGGATGTCGGCCCGGCGTCCCACGCCGACCGGGGTACAGTCCACCATTGCGCTGACGCCCCGGGCTTTGGCCTTTTCGACTTCGGGCGACATCAGCGCGACGACATCCTCCGCCTGGGCGGCAGCGTGTTCGGGATGTTCGGGCAGCCTGAAATCGACGAAGATGTGTTCGTGGGGCAGGATGAAGCCCAGTTCGGCCTCGCTCCTCGCCCCCAGGGTGGTGATGAGTTTGGTCAAAGGGTGGCTCCTTGATTACTTGACTATCTTCTCAATAAGAATTGGAATAAAGCTTATTACAAATGGCGAAATAACCGAACTTAAAAATCGTATTAAGTTATCAGAATTAAATGGCCAAACAGGAAACTTTGATGCAATGGAATGTAGTTTTTGCAACTCTTCAATTTTATAAAGACCTTTCTTGAGTTCATCAGCATCAGAACTTAAGAGCAACGGTATCTTTGACATCTCAATTTCAAACTGGTCAGAAACCTGAGTTATAAAATCATCTTTAGCACGCTTCATAGCTAAATGAGCAACACTTAACGGGGCAAAAAAGACAACGGGAGCCATAACGCAATAAAATAAATATGCTAACAATACAAAGGGTTGCTTAATTACTTCAAAATAACTTTGCGAAGTGATAATTGACTCCGAAATACTCCCTATGACTCCGCTTATTGCGTATATAGCGATTACATAACCAATTGCCGCACTAAATTTTCCAAGTGGTGCCAAACCACCTGCGTTATCTGGATGTAATACCCTCACATCAATATCATATTGTTTAAATAACTTATTTAGCCAATATATGACAATAACTCCCCTTGTCAACAAAGTAATCCCCATAAAAAACATAAGTGACCATATGAATATAACAAACCAAAAACTAAAGTCATTTTCTGTTTGCCATGTTTGGAAATTTCTTTGAGCGGGTACATACATAAACAAAACATAGGGAATAGCGGTACATAGTGGTATAAGTGACCAAAGTTTTCCAGAATATATGCGATAAAAGTCCTGAATATAGTTGTCAAGGCCATTTTCCTTGAAAATAAGGGTTTTGTTACGGATTAAACCTGTAATCGTTTCGGTAATTCCATCAGGCAACCACAGAAAAACATAAAAAGTGGCGTTGAAGGCAATAATAGACAATTCCCACCACCCAAAATCGTGAAATAGGCCTAGTCTTCCATGGCTTGTGAAGAGAGTTTGCTGAATCATAGCAACTACAATTAATGGAATGTTTATCAAGAAAAAAAATAATGCCGTTGCTGGCAGCGGTCCGAATTTAAAACGTTTCCGCAGCATAAAAGTAAGTATGTCGGCTTCATAAAAGAGACTGATACTTTTGGGTGTATCCATCGTTACCTCCTATTACATTGCACACAACTCAGCCAGCCGCATTTCCACCCCCTACCACTATAGCAAAAACCAACCCTATGGGTCAACTGTGAAAAACCACTTCATGCCCCAGCATTTCGTCGCGCGAAGCAGGCTTCGCGGCTTTTGCCCTGACTCCGGTTTGCTGGGCCGGGGAACGAGGCTGGACCTGCGTTCAGGCTTCAATCATTTCAAGAAAAGCCCCAACCGCTTGCGGATAAAAGTGTTTGCCTGACTGATTCTTGATGTAGTCCAGGGCTTCTTCCCTCTTCCAGGCTTTGCGGTAAGGGCGGTCTGACGTAAGGGCATCAAAAACATCGATGACCGCGAAAATCCGGGCTGGCAGGGGAATCGCCTCCCCTTTCAGGCCGCGAGGGTAGCCGCTTCCATCCCACTTTTCATGATGGCAATAGGGAATATCCACGGCAGGCGTGAGATAGTCAATCCGCGCAAGAAGGTCACGGGCTTTTTCAGGATGCGTTTGCATGATTTTCTTCTCGTCATCCGATAACACACCCGGCTTTTGCAAAATTGCATCAGGAATCCCCATCTTCCCAATATCATGCATCAGCGCGCCCCTGCGGATGTGCCCCAGGTCAGAAGCGGGAATGCCCATCCGGCTTGCCAGCGCGACGGTCAGTTCCACAACGCGACGGGTATGCTCTTCCGTGATGTGGTCGCGCATATCAAGCACACGAGACCATCCTTCAAGGGTGGCTTCATAAGCGCGACTGAGTTCGACAATAGACTGTTGCGACTTCTTGTACAACAGCGAATTGGCTATTGCAAGCGATACCTGAAAGGACAAAATATAGCATAAATCCATCTCGTTGGGCGCAAACAACCGGGTTTTATCGGTGGTGCCAACAATAAAAACACCGATTACATCCTCCTTCAGCAATAACGGAAAATAGAGGATGGATATCAGATGACGCGAATCAACGGCAATTTTTTCAGCAGATGAGAGGGGATATTTTCTCGCATCATCGAGATAAATGGGAGCTTTCGTTGAAACAACCTCGTTTATGTGCGGGTGGTCAGAGAGTTTCGCAAAACGAAGTTCATCCGAAAATTGAGCAGGCAAGGGCGGGGTGGTTGCCCCCAGATATAATTCCCCGTTCTCAAGGGTATAAATGGCGCCGGTTTCCAACCCAAGCAGACCGGTGGCGCTCTCAATTGCTATTTGCAAAATTTCGGCTAAATCCATGGTCGAAGCCAGGGAGCTACTGACCTTCAAAAGCGTTGACAGCTCTTTTGCAGAGATGCGGGTTGTTAATTCTTCATATTTGATAGCTTCTTTGCGTCCCACTTTGCGTCTCCTGCATATATAGTGATAGACTGCCTGCTTCCTTCAAAAAGCGCACCCCATCTCACTATAGCAAACATTCCCCACTCACGTCATGTGACATTTGTCATAAATACTACTGACTACAACCCGTGAAAAACCACTTCATGCCCCAGCATTTCGTCGCGCTCGTTGTAGGCAAAGCGGGCCGAAAAAATTTTGCCCGCATCCAGCCAGTCGAGGAAAAGCAGGTCGCTCGGCCAGAGTGGCAGCGAACGCAGGTCGCCGTCCGCGACCCATTTCAGGTTGCCCTCGTTCGATTCGCCAATTTCCCCGCTGAAATCGTCGCTGGTGTAGACCCACACGTACCAGTCCTCGCCCTTAAACCCGGCAAAGACCAGCAGCCCGCCGTAGCGCAGCGAGCAAATTTCCAGCCCCGATTCCTCGCGCACCTCGCGGATGGCGCAGGCTTCAGGGCTTTCGCCCGGCTCCAATTTGCCGCCCAGGCCGTTCCACTTGCCTTCGTGAATATCCTGCGCCTTCTTGACGCGGTGAATCATCAGCGTCTGGCCGGCGCGTTTGAGATAAACCAGCGTGGCAAGTTTCATGCGCCTCCCCAAAATACTCCCGGCCCGGCGCAGGTCACTCCTGCTCCAGCCATTCGCGGATCGAAGCGATAATCTGTTCGCGCAGCGGGTAACCGTCGAAGCCGCCCGCCTCCATGCCGAGCAGCAGGCTGCCCAGCACCGGCGGCGCATCGAGGCGGATGATTTTGGCCCCCGGCGCAGCCGCCAGGATAACCTCGCGCATCGGGTCGCTAATCAGCGCGCCGCCGTCGAAGACGCTGCCCGACTGCACCACTTCCACGGCCTCGTTTTCCATGCCCAACTGGCGGATGACCGCCACTGCTAGGTGTCCCAACTCCTGCCCCGAAAAGCGGATGACGCGCTGCGCGGCCTCGTCGCCGGCCCTGGCGGCCTCGAAAATCTTGATGGCCAGGGCCGGGTAGAGGTGATAGTAGCCGTTCGACAGGCCTTCCATCAGGTCGATTTCGCTTTTCGCGCCGGTCGCATCGAGAAAGATGCCGGTCAGGGCCGTCGGCGGGTTGCGCTTAATCCAGGCGTAGTTGACTTCCTGCAAAGCCGAACCGACAATTTCGATTCCGCCACCGTATTCGCCGAAATAGGTCCCGTTGCCGACAATGCGGCCCTCGCGTCCCTGGCGGTTGCGTCCGCGCGCGTTGACGCCCGACCCGGCGGTGACGTTGACGCCCCAGCCATGGGTCGTCCCGGCCATCAGGCCGTTGACGCCGTCGTTGACCACTTCCAGCGGACAGGCCAGGCCGGTGGCCTCGCGGATGCTGGCCAAGTGGTCATCCAATTCGGAGGGCCAGTCGTACCCGGCAATGCCGAACCCGGCCCCGGCAATTTGGACGGCAGAAACCCCGGCCATTTTCGCCGCCTGTGCAAACGCCTCGCGGATGGCCGCAGTCGTCACCTCGTAGCCGCGTCCCTGGTGGTTGCCGCCGCCGCTATGCCCAAAACCGAGGCAGCGGCCCTGGTCGTCCACAATCAGGGCGTGGGTTTTGCTCGAACCAACATCAATTCCCAAAAAATAAGCCATTATTCACCCCGTAACAAGTCGCGCAAGGTCTTGTACCCGATGACCTGAATACCCTCGTTCTTGATGAAATCCTTGACCTCGCGGCTCATCATGGCCTGGTAGTTTGCCACCCGGCTGGGCCAGTCGGGACAAATGGCGCGCAGTTCGGGGGTGTCGGTCGAGGGGTGCAGCACCAGGTAGGTGATTCCCGGCTCCAGACCGGCCAGGATTTTCTTGGTCAGGCCGATGTGGTCTTCGGGGTCGTCGAGCGGGAGAGAATCGAAGCGGTCAACCAGCGGGACGCCCTGCGCCTCGACCTGCTCGATAAGTTCCCCGAGTCCTTCAGCGACCTGGGTCTCGTAGCCCATCCAGGTTGCCATTTCGGCGCTGTTGCGCGGCAGCATAAACGGGACTTTGGCCTTTGTCGCCGTTTCGATGTAGGCGGGCAGCAGCCGGGGGTGCAAAATCGTCAGCATGTGCGCATCGATGTGGGTCGGGTCGATTCCGAACTGCAAAGCCCGGTCGTACTGGGCCTGCACCTCGACACGCACAAAGTCGAGGTCGGCGACAGCCTGGATTGGGGCCGCCATTCGGTGGAAAAAGCCTTCGTCGTCGAAGAAGCCGCTGGCCCGGTCGACCGTGCTGATGGGCGACCAGCGGTAGGTGTCCCACTCCGAAGTCAGGGTGGCGTGGACGCCCATATCCACATCCGGGTGAGCCCGGCACCATTCAGCAGTGGCCGGGAACCAGGGGCAGGGAACCATCGTCGCGCCGGAGGAAATCGTGCCGAAATCCCACAGGTCGGCGAAGGCGTCCAGCGATGCCTGGCACATGCCAATATCGTCGGTATGAATGATGACCAGTTTGTCGTCATCGGAATAGCCAAGTTTTTTCAAGACAGGGTTGGGTTTCATGGGTACCTCGTGGTTGGTAATTGGTAATTCGATACTCGATACTCGGGTTTCGAATTATCGAATAACGGCTCTCTGCTTCTCGATGATTTCATCTTCCCAAGTGTTCTCATCC
>JAGVAO010000006.1 GCA_020060235.1 Anaerolineales bacterium
ATTGGCCAATACAAGTGGTATCTTTGCAGGTTCCCGACCATTCTGCTTTGGCAGAACCGGGTTCTTTGGTTGGGGCGGCAGCAATCATAATTCCAGGCTCATACTCTTCCATCGGAACTTTGCAGGTCAGGGGAACTGCTCCATCCTTGATTTCGCCGGTTTCAACCGTCCCGCCAACGTTTGTGCATCCGTTTGTAAATTGGGCAATGCAAGTGGAGTCTTTGCAAACACCCGACCATTCTGCTTTACCAGTATCGGGTTCTTCGGTGGGTTGGATACTTATCGGCAGGGGAGTCGGCGTCGGTTCGGGGGTGTTGGTCGGCGTGGGCGTGGCTGTGTTGGGCGCCCTGGTGGGCGGCACCTGGGTGGGCGTTGCCCTCTTTGAGTCGTTGTCGTCTTCCGGTTCTTCGGTGGGGCAGGGGATGGGGCTGCCGCTCGCGTCCTGGCAGCCGCCCTGAGCGCTGACTGTTTCTGGCAGGGCGCTGAGCGCGCCGAAACATAAAACCAACAACAGGAACAACTTGAGAATGGATTTCATTTTTTCTCCTTCAAAATGCGGTTGAAATATTTATATGTAGTGTTCAATTGTCATTTTATGCGCCCATCGTTACACAAATGTTACAGCGGTTAAATGCAAATCGTCAGGAGAAGCCAATTGCAGGTTTCTCCTGACGATTTATTGTTGTATCGGTCAGCCGCTTTGCTGCCGGTTTGTCTCTCAGGCTTTCAAATCGGTCTCAATCGCTTTCAGCACTTCAGGCGTCAGCACTTCGGCGGCGAAGGGCGCAATTTGGTTCAGGCTCATGCCCATTGCCATCTGGCTTTCGGGCGCGGCCAGCACTTCGGGGATGTGCTTTTTGAGCACGGCCTTTGCGCGCGGGTCGGCCAGCAGGTCTTTGAGCAGGCTGTCGAGTGTGAAGGTGCGAGAAACCGCAGCCAGGACGTCGCCGGTATAGTGGAAGGCGGCCTGCAGGCGGATATCCGCCGAGGACGCGCCGACCAGCACCTCGAAGCGGCCTTCCTCGGCCACCCAGCCGGGAATGGACGGGTCGTAGTAAGCCAGCGACTGGCGGTCGAGCGTCAGGGTGACGGTTTTGCTTTCGCCGGGCTGCAAGGCGACTTTGGCGAAGGCCTTCAGTTCTTTCTCGGGGCGCACCAGGCGGGCTTGCTCATCGCGCAGGTAGAGTTGGACAACTTCCTGCCCGGCGCGTTGACCGGCGTTCTTGACCGTCAGCGTGACTTTGATTTCGTCGCCGGGGCCGAAGGAGTTTTTGTTTAGTTTCAGGTTGCTGTACTCGAAGAAGGTGTACGAAAGCCCGTAGCCGAACGGGAAGCGCACCGGCATTTCTTTCTTCTCGTAGTAGCGGTAGCCGACGAAAATGCCCTCGCCGTAGAAGACTTTACCGTTTTCGCCAGGGAAGTTGATGTAGGCCGGGTTGTCCTGGTAGCGCAACGGATGGGTGGTGGGCAGTTTGCCGGAAGGGTTGACATCGCCGAAGAGCACATCGGCCAGGGCGTTGCCGCCTTCCTGCCCGGGCAGCCAGTATTGCAGGATGGCGATGACTTCGTCGGCCCAGGGCATCGAGACCGGCGACCCGGCGTTGACGACCACCACCGTCTTGGGGTTGGCGGCGGCGACGCGGTAGATGAGTTCGTCCTGCTTGTTGGGCAGGTCCATGTTCGGGCGGTCGAAGCCCTCGCTTTCCCACTCATTGGTCAGCCCGGCCACAATCACGACCACATCGGCTTTGGCGGCCAGTTCGACAGCCTCGGCAATCGGGTCGGCGGGCAGGGATGGCATCAGGCCGAAGCGCAGGCCGCGCCAGCGGTCTTTGCCTGCATAGGAATACTCAATCAATACCTGGTATTCGCGCCCGGCTTCAAGGGTTTTTGATGCGATTTTTTCGCGCATTTCGCGGTCGGTGCGGCCTGTCCAGTGGTCGAGCAGCAATTCACCGTCCAGGCTCAGGCGGCTGAGACCCAGGCTGGCCAGCCCGAAGTCGTAGGAGCCGCTTTCCGGCACGGATAGCGTGCCGCTCAGTTTGACGGAGAAGGCTTCGGGGTTGGGGGCGGCGGTTTCGGTGTTGAACCATGAGAAACTGAAACGGTCGCAGGCTTCGGTGGAGTAGGCTTCGCCCGCCAGGTCGGCGTTGGTATAGGCGCGCATCGTCAGGCCGAGGGCGCCGTCTTCAGATTTGAACCAGCCTGCTTGCGCGGCGGGCAGGTTGCGGTGGGAGGGCGTCCCGATGGCGTAACGGACTTCGCCCTTCGCACGGGCTTTAATCCCATCCAGCGGTGTGACAACGTAGGGGGCATTGATATGCGCGCTGCCGCCGCCGACAATTTGGGCGAACATGGCGTTTTCACCCAGGACAAGGATGCTTTTGGCCTCGTCGAGGGGCAGGGTTCCGTCATTTTTGAGCAGGACGATGCTTTCGGCGCTGGCGCGGCGCAAAATGGGACGATGGGCAGGGTTGTCGCTGTTTTCTTCGGGCTTGAGTTTGGGGTTTTCGAAGGCCCCGACGCGCTCGATGGTGCGCAGGATGCGGCGGACTTTGTCGTTCAGTTTTTCTTCGGTCATGCGGCCCGATTCGAGCGCTTTTTTGACGTGCTCGGGCTTGGTCCAGCGGGCCGGGCCGGGCATTTCAAGGTCGAGGCCGCTTTCGGATGCGGCCGGGCTGTAGGTGCCGAACCAGTCGGACATGACCAGGCCGTCGAAGCCCCAGCGTTCTTTCAGGATTTCATAGAGCGTGTAATCATTGTCTGCCGCGTACACGCCGTTAATGCGGTTGTAGGACGACATGACCGCCCAGGGTTTGGCTTTTTCGATGGCGATGCGGAAGGGTTCGAGGTAGATTTCGTGCAGGGGGCGCTCAGCGACTTCGGAACTGATGGAATTGCGCTCGAATTCCTGGTCGTTGGCGATGTAGTGCTTGATGCAGGCCCCGACACCGTTCTCTTGCAGGCCTTTGATGTAGGCTGTGGCCATGGTGCCGCTGTGGAAGGGGTCTTCGGAGTAACATTCGAAATTGCGCCCGGCATTGGGGGCGCGGTGGATGTTGACGGTGGGGGCGAGCAGGACATGTGCGCCTTTGGTTTTGATTTCTTCGGCCAGTAGTTTGCCGATTTCGGCGACCAGTTCGGTGTTCCAGGTGGCGCCGAGGGCCGCGCCGCAGGGCGTGCAGGCGGAAGTCGGGCCGGTGCTGCCCAATGCGC
>JAGVAO010000141.1 GCA_020060235.1 Anaerolineales bacterium
GGGTTCTCGAAGGAGATGAAGATAGTGTCCACTTCGAAATCTGCGCTGGCGGGGAGAACCAGTTTTTGGGGGCAAACGCCGCTGATAGCATTGGCCGGGATGTGCTGGCCACTTTCATAGACCAGTTTCCCAAGCCCGGAAAGGGAGTTGAGCAGTTCGATGCGCCGGATACCGAGCGGCCCGCCGCCAGTGTAGAGCTCGATTTGTTCGGGCAGCAGGGGCGCGCTGTAGGTCAGGGTCAGGATGATTTCACCACTTTGTGGGTCAAGACTCGACAACCACTCATCGCCGCAAGAGACAGCTTCATCCAGCGGCCAGAGGGCGACCTCATCAATCTCGTAGGGGTCGAGGCGGCTGCGGGAGGGCTGCTGGCGGATGAAGTTTTCCGGCTCGGGGGTGGGCGAGGCAGGCGGGCCAGGCTCCGGGCTGAAGGTAGGGCTGGGCATGGGTGGGAGGGCCGTGCTGTCGATTCTCGGTTCGGCGAGGGGCAGGGTGCAGGCCAGGGAGACGAGCAAAATCAGCAGGGGGATGAGCCAGGTTGGGCGCATGGGGATGCTCCAAAAAACAGATAGGGTGAAATCAAATCTTTACCCAAGCTACAAATCCCGAACAACGGTTTGCAGGATTTTTCCCAAGTGGATGAGTTGCAGGAGTTCTTCCGGCTTTTCAAGACGCGCGCCGCGGATTTCGATATCCAGCCCATCGGTGGTGCGGCGGATGAGCGGCTTTTGTCCGCGCCAGTTGAGCAGGGCCGATTCGAGCGCCGGGCCGGGCCGAAAAGACTCCGGGGTTTTGGTAAAAACTACATACTTCTGGCGGAATTCCGCGCTGCCCGCTTGAACTTCTAGCAACCCGTCGGCTTCGCTGCCAAGCGCCATTTGTAAAAACTGGCGCATGAGCATTTCGCCAAAGCCGCCGAGGGCCGCATTCGACATACGCTCACCGATGAGAAGGACGCTGCCGGGCAGATCGGTGCGCCAAAGCGTATCAAGCCGGATGTTGGAGGAGCCGGTCTCGCCGGTTGGCTGTCCGCTCGAGCGCGAGACCGACTCCAGGCTCCATCCTGGCCCATCGAGGCGAAAACCGGAGGCCAGCGGGGTGCGCATTTTCTCGTATTTCAGCCCATTTTCAGCCGCGAATTGAATCAACGCCTGTTCGGCCTGGGCCTGGCGCTGCCTGACCAGTAGGAAAATTAAGCCAGCGAGCAGGCCAATAACGGCTATGACGATGAGGTTGAGGGTGATATCGTCCATATTTGGTGATTGGATAATTTAGAGATTGGGTGATTGGTCGCCAGGCTGAGGTTCGGGGGCTGCGGCTTTCTTTTTGCGGACGAAGAAAAAGACCAGGCCGCCAATCACCAGCGGGACGAAACAGCACAAGCACAGGAAAGCGCCGCCGCCGAGGATGTACCAAATCCAATCGCCGCCCAGATCGAGGCCAACCCCACCAGTTTTGCTCACAGCGCGGAGGTTATTCTCTTGCCCGATTTTCAGTTTCCAGGTCAGGGTGCTGCCGTTTTGCTCGGTGGCATTGCTCTCGATGACCCTGCCGGGCATTTTGACAATCCAGTTGGCATTGAGGCCCATCCCGGCCATATCGCCGCTATCGCCGGTCATATCAATGGTGATGTCGTAAATCAGTTGGCCGTCTGCTATAACTATCTGGTTAATGCGCGTGTCGGTTTCGCTGTAGAGATTTTTCAGTTCATCAAGGGATGCAAAATTGATCTCGAAGATGCACCAGGTCTCTTTGTCGCGGGTTTCCTGTCGGGCGCTCATGCCGGGCGGCATGTCTTTGCCCATTTCGTCACAAAACGAGGCCGCGTCCATACCGAAGTCGGATAAACCATCGGTTGTCATGCCGATTTCCTGGATGTACGCGCCAGAGCCATCGCTTTTGATGTCGGTGATGATGTTGATGTTGCAGGCGGTGAGGAGCATGGCCGCCAGGGTAAATAGAACGAGTAGGGCAAATTTTTTCGTTTTCATGAAGTTCTCCTTTTTCAGGTTTCTTTTGCGGACGCAGTTTCGTCTGTTGCCCTGGAAAGGCAATCAAGGCATTATAAGATTGGCAAATCCGTGCCGCTCTCCGTCAGAAAGGCTGTCATGTGCTTTTTGTAACAAACGAGCGTCAAAAAAACGTCAAAGGAATTGAATTTTGATGCGGGGAATGTTCGAGCAGAAAAATTCGGGCAAACTGTTTATTGGTTGGCAAACTCAAATTTATCTCACGAGGTTCCCTGAACCCGAACTGGCGTAAAATAAAGCCATGCGCGTCATCCTGCACCTCGACCTCGACGCCTTCTTCTGCGCCGTCGAAGAGATTTACGACCCCGGCCTGCGCGGCCAACCCTTCGCCGTCGGCGGTCAGCCCGAAGAGCGCGGCGTCGTGGCTTCCTGCTCCTACGCGGCCCGCGCCAGTGGTGTGCGCTCGGCCATGCCGATGAGCCAGGCCCTGCGCGCCTGCCCTGGCTTGCGTATCGTTCCCCCGAATCACAAGCGTTACAGCGAACACTCCCGCCAGGTCATGCAGCGCCTGGCCCACCTGGCTCCGCTTGTCGAACAAATCTCCATCGACGAGGCCTTTGTCGACATCAGCGACATCCGCCAATCGGCCCGCCCGGTCGCCGAGCGTTTGCAAAACCAAATTTGGGAAGAAACGCGCCTGCCCTGCTCCATCGGAATCGCGTCAAACAAGCTGGTCGCCAAAATCGCCACCGAAACCGGCAAAGCGGCGGCGCGCGGAGCGGACTACCCCCGAGCCATTACCGTTGTCGAAGCGGGGCGCGAAGCCGAATTCCTGGCCCCGCTGCCCACCTCCATGCTATGGGGCGTAGGCAAAAAGACCGCCGCCCGTCTCGAAAGCCTGGGAGTCCACACCATCGGCGACCTGGCGCAATATCCCGAGCGTGAACTGGTGGCCCTGTTTGGCCAGCCGGGCCGCGACCTGCTCCAACACGCGCGCGGCATCGACCTGCGGCCTGTGACCCCTGAGCATGAAACCAAATCCATCAGCCAGGAAACCACGTATGCCCGTGACCTGCGCGATGACAAAGCCCTCGAAGCCAGCCTGAAAAAACTGGCCGCCGAGGTTGGCCACAACCTGCGGCGCGAAAACCTGGCCGCCCGGACTGTCAAAATCAAATTGCGCTGGCCCGATTTCACCACCCTGAGCCGCCAGGCCACCCTGCCTGCTCTCACCGACCAGACTGCCGACATCGAGGCGGTTGCCCTGGCCCTGTTTCACCAGGCGCGCGCATCTGGCCAGGCGGTGCGCCTGCTTGGGGTCGGCGTCAGCAACCTCGGCCCGCCCATTCACCAGATGGAATTATGGGGACAAACCAGCGAGAAACAGCGTAAATTGCAATCCACCCTCGACGCGCTGCAAGAAAAATACGGCAAAGATATTATTGGAAAAGGCCACTTGTGACATAATCTTGACAATAAAATAACATCCCCTTAATAACTTCTGAACAATTTTTTTCTATACTGCGGGAGAAAGGAAAAGATATCATGACTCCCAAACTTCTCTCCGCTTCTCTGATGCTTGTCCTGTTTCTGGTCGGGTGTGCCCCGGTGCTTAACTCCCCTCAGCCTGTACTGCCTAAAAACGAACCGGAATTTTCCCCCGCGATGCGCCCTGCTCCGACAGCAGAATCCGCCTCCGGGCAAGCTTCTGCCCCGATAACGGAGCCCGTCTCTGGCGAGCCTGACACGGCGACCCAACTTTACATCTCCGGCACTTTCCACATCGAAACCAATCGCAAATCCTGGCCCGATGTGGATGCCTTCCTTGCCTTCATCGAACACGCCACCACGCTTGGCATGAAATGGTCCATCGGCGCAGATGTCGGCTGGCTGGAGGGTGAACCGCGCGCTGCCGAGGTCGTGCAAAAAACAACCGCCCTGGGCGTCGAATGGGATGTCCATACCCATGTCCACGCCGACCGCGCTCGCGCCGCCGCCCTGATACGTCAGTTTGGCGGCACCCCGACCAGCGTCTATTCCGGCTTTCTTATTCAAGACTGGGACAAATTTGTGCCCGAAGCGACCTATCGCGGCGAAAATTGGGTGCTGGGCGTGCTGTGGGGGGCGGTCAATTGCCCCGGACACCGCCCCGGCTGTGACGAGCAAACGCCCGGCGTGTGGAGCCCTTCCAGTGCGGACAATTACACCATGCACGACCCGGCTGGCATGCTCATTCACGTTGGCGGCGGCACGCACCAACTGGCAGATGGACGCGCCCTGGCGGAGCAAATTGCCGCCGGGCAGGTCAGCGCGCCGGTGGTCAGTTTTACCGTCATGGTGACGCCCTCCACCCTGCAAATTTTCCCCGGCGAAGACGGGCTGGAAGAAATTCGCGTGTTTTACGCCGAAATGAACGAATATGGCTTTGTACGCTGGGCGACCATTGAAGAAACCGCCCGCGCCTGGGACGCAGCCGGGCGAATCCCCAGCCAGGTTGGGGCTGAGTAACCAGAAAGTAGAGTGAATATGTCCATCCTCGAGCGTAAACCCTTCCTGAATATTTCCATTGCCCATTTGCTTTTGGCGGGCATTGTCCTGCTCTCGGTGTTCCTGCACTTCTCCAACCTGGATGCGATTGGCGATGCCAACACTTACTACACCGCGGCGGTTGAGAGCATGACGCAGTCGTTCAGCAACTTCTTCTTCGTTGCCGCCGAGCCGGGCGGCGCGGTTAGCGTGGATAAGCCTCCGCTGGGGCTGTGGGTCGAGGCAGTTTTTGCGCTCGTCCTCGGCGTAAGCGGATTCAGCACCTCCCTGCCGAATATGCTGGCGGGCGTCTTCAGCGTACCCCTGCTGTATGCGCTGGTCAGCCGTTACAGCGGAAAACTGGCCGGTCTGCTGGCCGCGCTGGTACTGGTCATCACCCCGGTTGCGCTGGCAACCGACCGCAACAACACGATGGACGGCTTGCTGGTCTTTGTGCTGCTCGTGGCGGCCTGGACCTTTGTGCACGCCACTGAAAGCGGCAAACTGGCCTGGCTTTTGCTGGGCGCGTTCATCGTCGGGTTAGGATTCAATATCAAAATGCTGCAAGCCTTTTTGCCCCTGCCCGCTTTTTATGCGCTCTACTTTTTGGGCGCAAACACCGGCTGGGGACGAAAAATCATCCACCTGGGGCTGGCAACGCTCGTCGTTGTGCTTGTCTCGCTTTCGTGGGCAATCGCCGTTGACCTGACCCCGGCGGAGTTGCGCCCCTACGTGGGCAGTAGCGAAGACAACACCGTCATGGAATTAATTGTCGGGCACAACGGACTCTCGCGCCTGTTCAACCCGCGCGCAGCAAACACGCCATCCGATTCTGCGCCTGCCGTGCCGCAAGCCCCGGCAGACAACCCCGCGCTCAACCCGCAGACCGGCAGCGCGCCCCCGGCCGCCTTTGCCGCCTGCCGCGACCAATCTTTCGGCGACTCGTGTACCTTCACCCCGCGCAATGGAAACGCCGTCAGCGGCAGATGCATCCAGCCGCCGCAGGGCGACCAACTGGCCTGCGCTCCCGTCAACGGTTCGGGACTCAATCCGCCGCCTGGCGCGCTCGGCGACGGTCCCAACGCCAGCCCCGATGCGCCCAATGCAAGCGGCGTCCCCTTCAGCCAGGAAACCGGCTCACCGGGTGCGCTGCGTTTCTTCAGTGCGCCGCTTTCCAAACAGATGTCGTGGCTGTTGCCGCTGGCATTAATCTCGATGTTGGCGGTGCTGTTCGCCGCGCAGGTGCGCCTGCCGCTCGAAGCCGCGCACAAAGCCTTGCTCCTGTGGGGCGGATGGCTCGTTACCTGCCTGGTCTTTTTCAGCATGGTCGAGGGCATCTTCCATGCCTATTACACCATCATGCTGGCCCCGGCGCAGGGCGCGTTGGTCGGAATCGGCGCGGCTCAGTTCTGGAACTGGCAAAAAGAACATCCCGCCGCGCGCCTGCTCTGGATTTTTGCTGCCGGGTTGACACTTGCTTTCCAAGTTTACACGGCAGCCCAGTATGGCCTTGATAACCTGCTCCTGCTGGCTGCCCCTGCCCTGGCCCTGATGATGGCTGGCATCGGGCTGGGATTGTTCCGCTCGCTGCACAAGGCAGCGTTTATCACCCAGGTCATGGCCTTGCTGATCCTGCCCGCTGTTTGGACTGGCTTGACCGTCTTCGACGAAATGCCCAACGCGGCCCTGCCCACGGCCAGCCAGTTCTCGCCCGGAGATCGACCCGGCGCTGCAGAGCGGCCGTTAAATGAACTAAACCCGGTTAACGAAGAGATGTTCACCTACCTGCAAGCCAACACCCAGAACGTGGAATACCTGCTCGCCACGCCCAACGCGCACAGCGGCGCGCCCTTCATCCTTGCCAGTGGACGCCCGGTGCTTTACATTGGCGGTTTTGGCGGCGGCGACCCGGTCATCGATGCCGCCGGGCTGGCCGAGATGGTCGCGGATGGCGAACTGCGCTATGTGCTCTGGAGCGGGCAAAACGACAAACGCGAGATCAGTCAGTGGGTCGAAGGATCCTGCCGCCCGGTGATGCAATTCAACCGCCCCAACCAAAACCAGCCCACAGGACCCAAACAAGAAAATAACAGCCTGTACGATTGCGGACAGGGGTAGGTTTTTGAAACCGTTGAAATCTGTACACGGATTACGCGGATTACACGGAAAAAACATGGATTAAAAATAGATTTTATTCGTGAGAATCCGTGTAATCCGCCAAATCCGTGTACAAAAACGGAAAACGTAAAAACTTTCTGCTATGATGAAGCCATGAAAACCATCCTCGTTGTTGACGACAAAGCGAATATCCGCAACCTGGTGCGCGAATACCTCGAAGCTGATGGCTTCCGGGTCGTCATTGCGGCCAACGGACGCGAAGCTCTTTACGCTGCCCGCGCCGAAAAGCCTGACCTGATTTTGCTCGACATCATGATGCCCGAAATGGGTGGTTATGAGTTTCTCAAAACCTATCGCCGCGAGCGCGAAACTCCCGTCATCTTGCTCACTGCCAAAATGGACGAAACCGACAAAGTGTTGGGCCTCGAACTTGGCGCCGATGATTACGTCACCAAACCGTTTGGCATGAAAGAACTCGTCGCGCGCATCCATGCCGTGTTAAGGCGCGCGGGAGGTACCGTCAAACTGGCCGATGTGCTGGCAGAGGGTGAAATCCGTTTAGACAGGGAAACCCGCGCTGTCACAGTGAGCGGACGCCCCGTGAGCCTGACTCCGTCCGAATTTGAGTTGCTTACCCTGCTCATGTCTGCCCCCGGGCGGGTTTTCTCCCGCTCCGAGATTCTGCTCAAACTGCAAGGCACCACCTTCGAGGGCGTCGAGCGCACCATTGATGTGCACGTCCGCAACCTGCGCACAAAAATCGAAACAGACCCCGCGCACCCCGCATACATCGAAACCGTTTTCGGGGTGGGCTATAAATTCCAGCCACCATAGGGGCGCAGCAATGCTGCGTCCCTACCTGACATCCCGCACCTGACACCCCACAAATGAAACTCACCCACAAACTCACCCTCGCCTTTCTGCTCGTCAGCCTGCTTGCCATTGGGCTGGCGGCGATTGTCGTGCAGAATGTCACCTCGGCACAGTTCAACAACTACCTGCTCGAACAACAACGCGAGCAATTCCTGCGCGTCGCGGCGGAGTATTACGCCGAAAATGGCAACTGGCGCGGAGTCGAAATCCCTTTGCAGGCCGCCCAACTGCTCCCGCCGCCGCCCCAGCCTGGGCAAATCCCCGTTCCCCAGCCCTTTTCGCTGACAGGCCGCGATGGACGGGTCATCATCCCTGGCGGCGGCTTTGCGCGTGGGGACATCATTTTGCAAAATGTGCTGACGCGCGGTACGCCCATCGAAGTGGACGGGCAAATTGTCGGCTACTTGCTGACCACCGGCGCGCCGCCTGCCCAGCGCGCGATTGAAGCGCAGTACATTGAGCGGGTGAATCTCGCTTTGCTGGCGGCGGCGGGGGGCGGGGTGGTGCTGGCGCTGGTTTTGGGGCTGTTTGTGGCGCGCATGCTTACCCATCCACTGCGCGAACTGACCAGCGCAACGCGCTCCCTGGCGCGCGGCGAACTGCAACAGCAGGTCCATGTTCAAACCGCCGATGAGATTGGCGAACTGGCGCAAGCCTTCAACCAGATGAGCGCCGACCTGGCGCAAGCCCAGCAGGCCCGCAAGCAAATGACGGCCGATATTGCCCACGACCTGCGCAACCCGCTGACGGTGTTGGGCGGCTACCTCGAGTCGCTTGCGGATGGGAAGTTGAAGCCCACGCCCGAGCGTTTCGCCGCCATGCAGGCCGAGGTGGCACACTTGCAGTGCCTGGTGGATGACCTTCGCACGCTTTCGCTGGCAGATGCGGGCGAATTGCGCCTGCAAAAAGAACCCACCCATGTGGCAGACCTACTCGAGCGGCTGGCGGATTCGTATCGGAATCAGGCTGAGGCGCAGGGGATTCGGCTGGGGGTGCAGGTAGATGCCCATTTAACGGAAATTGCCCTCGACCCGGCTCGCATGGAGCAGGTTTTGGGCAATCTGGTCAGCAATGCCTTGCGCTATACTACGCCTGAGGGGGGCGAAATTTGGTTAAACGGCAAACCGGCTGAGGGGGGCGTGATACTCGAAGTCGTCGATAACGGTAGCGGCATTTCGCCAGAAATCATCCCGCATATCTTCGAGCGTTCCTTCCGGGGTGATTCATCTAGAAGCGGCGATGAGAGCGGGCTGGGGCTGGCGATTGCGAAGTCGATTGTTGAACTTCACGGCGGGGAAATAGGGGTCGAGAGCGAGGCGGGAAAAGGATGCAGGTTTTGGATGATGTTTCCCAAAAAGGAGAGACGTTTTCTTTGAGGTACATGGTGGGCTGAATGCAAAGATTGCCTTACTTTTGCGCTTTGCCGTGGCTGGGTTGGCCATTTCGAAACCCAATGCCGTAAGATTCGATATCCTTGGTTACCAGGGGTATCACCAGCTTTTGCTAAATGAGAACAACCAAAAACAGATCCTTGAATCCGCCCGAGACACCCCGCCTTGCCAAAAAGTGACACAAGTTATGATGTTTTACCCTTGAATTGTGAATATCAATCATTACAATGAAAACAAGCCTTTTTTGTGTTGACTCCAGGTTCACCTGGACCCTTTTTATACAGGGAGGATATGTGGGATGAGTAGCGGCACAATGTTTTCAAACTAACAGAGACCAAATCCGACCCCATCAAAACCAAGAACGCCATGACACTGATTATTCATTTGCTCGGCCAGCCAAAACTTTTAATTGATTCAAAGCCTATCAAATTTAATGCTCCACCCAAAACCCTACCCTTGCTGGCCTACCTGTTGCTCCAACGGCGGCAGGCACTCGAACGCCAGAGCGTCGCTTTTGCCCTGTGGCCCGATGATTCTGAAAGCGTGGCCCGCGCCACCCTGCGCGAAATTCACGCCCGCACCGCCGACGACATCATGGCTGCCCTGGCGCTCTACCGTCCTGGCCCGCTGACCGGCGGGCTGAAGGACGCATTCGTGCGTCGCTATCAGGGCAGGGAGCCGGTGGAGCACATCCATCCGGCCCTGGCTTCCCTGCTGGATGAGACCTTTGGCGTCATCCTGTACCAGGAACAGGTCCTGCGGATTGCCCACGAACTGGCCGGATTCGGCCTGGCCGAGGCCGACCTGCTGCGCCGGGCGATGAGCCACTTCGACCCCGGCAAGCGTATGCAGGAGTTACAGCGCAAGTTCGTGGAAGAAGCCCAGGCCAGGAGCGGCATCCCGCCTGAAACCGGGGAGCGCATCTGGGAGATGATGGCCGCCTTTGCCGGATACGGCTTTCCGAAAGCGCACGCCGCCTCCTATGCCCAAATCGGCTGGCGTTCGGCCTGGTGCAAGACCCACTTCCCGGCGGAGTTCATGGCGGCGGTGCTTGCCAACTGGGGTGGCTACTACAGCCAGCGCGTCTACCTGGGCGAGGCCCGCCGCATGGGGATTCCCATCCGCCCGCCGCATGTCAATTACTCCGGCCATCATTTCACTGTCCGCGCTATTGACGGCACCAAAACGCTCTTCATGGGCCTCGACCAGGTCAAGGGGTTGACCCGCCGCACCATCGAACGCATCCAGCGTGGCCGCCCCTTTGCTTCCCTCGACGACTTCCTGACCCGCGCCGACCCGCGCGCGCAAGAGGCCGAGAGCCTGGCAAAAGTCGGCGCACTGGAAGGGTTGGGGAAAATCCCGGCCATCCTGCATCGGATTCAGTCTGGCTCCCGGAAAAGAACCGGGACTTCGTGGCAGGCCGGGCAGATGAGCCTGTTTTCCCTGGATGAGTCAAACGGGGAAGATTGGGCAATCGAGAAAAAAGTGGCCGCCCAGCAGGAATTACTGGGAATCAGCCTGGAAGCCCATCCGCTCGAACTGGCTGCCGACCGGATTGCTGCGTCCGGCGCGATGTCCACCCTGGAAGCCGCTGAGCGAATCGGGCAGCGCGTCACTGTGGCTGGCGTGCGCCAGACTTCCCACCGCAGCCGGACGGCCAAAGGCGAGCCGATGCTGTTCCTGACCCTGGAGGACCTGTCCGGCATGCTGGAGGTTATCCTGTTTCCGCAAGTCTACCGCCAGGGCAGGGAGATTGTCTCTTCTGGTAAACCATTTCTGATTACCGGTATGATGGAAATAGACAGTGGGCGGGGTGAACCATTTCTAAGGGCCGAAAAAGTTGTTGTGCTTGTGTAACCGTGTGTCCAGTAATTGACCTACGCCGTCGTTTTCACGGAAAATATCCATGCAAGATAGAAAATATATCTTTGGGCTATCCTCCATCACTCTGACCATCATCGTCGGTGCAGTGATTAAATTCGCGTTACATCTGTACGTAGCCCCTGGCTATGGTTTCTTCGGGGATGAACTCTACACCATAGCCCTGAGCAAGCACCTGGCGTTCGGCTATGTGGACCTACCGCCGCTCGTCCCGGCGCTGATGGCGCTCAGCCGCGCCATGTTGGGAGAATCGCTATTTGCATACCGCATTGTGCCGGCGCTGGCCGGGGCGGTTACATTGGTTTTTGTCTGTCTGATGGCAAAGCAGTTCGGTGGCAATACTTTTGCCATCGCGTTGAGCGCCTTGAGCTTCATCGTCACCCCCGTTTGGCTCAGCATGAATTCCATATTTTGTTATGACAGCATCGACCAGATGGTTCTGGCTGGCTTCCTGTTTGTACTTGTGCGGTTTCTGCGCACAGGGAACCGCAATCTATGGCTGCTTTTGGGTATCATTGCAGGCATTGCCTGCAATACCAAAATGACCCTTTTATTTCTGGGACCGGGTTTTCTCATCGCTCTTCTGGTCTCCAAATACCGTAAGGATTTGTTGACACCTTTTCCCTGGCTGGGGGCAGCAATTTGCCTGGTTATGGTCACGCCGTACCTGCTTTGGCAATCCGCCAATAACTGGCCCACGATTGAATACTGGACTAGCTATGGCGCAGTGCGGGTTTACCAGGCATCCTTGTCGCAATATGCCACAAACATTTTGGCCTACATGAATCCCTTCCTGCTGCCTTTGTGGGTAATGGGACTGTATCGTATCTTTCGCCGCATGAATGGTGTAAATTACGGTTTCCTGGGATTAATGTTTTTGGTTACGTTGGTATTGATGTTCATTTTGCATGCCTCTGTTCGCCTGCTCGCAGAGCTTTTCCTGCCGCTGCTTGCGGCTGGTGCAGTGTTTTTAGAAGAATGGTTCAACAACATTCGCAGGGAAAAGTGGATGAAAGCCGCAGTGGTAACCTATCTTGTGGTTGTGGGAATTTACATTGTCCCGGTCTGTTTGCCCATCCTCACGCCAACCCAGTTGAAAACCTATACCCACAACTTCATGCCTTTCCCCCTAATAGTGAAGGAGTTCAACGGCATGAACTTCTCCATATCCCCTGTTCTCTTAGGGCGGCTTGGGTGGGAGGAATTGACGAGGGACGTGGCTTTAGTATATGCAGATTTGCCTGCGCAGGAGCGCGCTGTGGCGGGCATCTATGCGGACGGGTACATGCCTGCTGGCGCAATTGACCAGTTGGGGTCTCAATACAATCTTCCCCATGCGGTGAGCGGACACCTGAATTATTATCTTTGGGGGCCGGGGTATTCCTGGGAGGTAATGATTATCATCACGGGCAGAACCAACAATTTGGCTGTATTTTTTGACGAGTGCGAACTCAAGATGGTTAGCCAACGTGGAGATAATGCGCTGGGTGGCGACCTTTACATCTATGTATGCAGAAAACCAAAAGTCCCTCCTGATACAATATGGCTTAGCATGGCATCGAACCGCTAGCGTTGTCATCCGCCTGTTCTTGGGAATGTTGATGCCCGCTCTGGCGGACGCAGACCCATTCCAGCCCAGTATCTTATCTGCTCTCAAAACGTTCTGGTAACTCAATCGTAAAAGTTACTCCCTTCCCCAACTCACTTTGAACTTCGATGTTGCCCTTGTGTGCGAGAACAAACTGTTTTGCAATCGCCAGCCCCAGTCCGCTGTGAACCCTGTCGCGGCGCGACCGGTCGCCGCGCCAGAATCGGTCGAAGATGAAAGGCAGGTCTTCGGAGGCGATTCCCGCCCCGGTATCTTTTACGATGACCCGCACGGCTCTTTCCTCGCTGGAGGCTGATTGGGTCTCTATGGAAATTGTCCCGCCTTTAGGCGTGTGGCGGAGGGCGTTGGAAGTGAGATTGGAAAGTACCTGATTGAGCCGGTCATAGTCGGCAGTGAGTTCCTGACGCGGGTTGGCGATGCTCGTTTTCAGGTCAATGCCCTGGGAGGCGGCTTGGGAGGAAAAGCTTGAAGCGATATCCCGAATCAGGTCTGCGAGCAGGAAGCGGGTGGGATGAAGCGGAAGTTGTCCCGTTTCGGCCAGGGAAAGGGTTTGCAGGTCGTTCACCAGGCGGGTGAGGAGGTGCGTCTCATCCAGCGTGGCATTGATGTGTTCAGGCGTCGGCTGGTAGACGCCGTCTACGATGCCTTCGAGGTTGCCTTGAATGATGTGCAGCGGGGTGCGTAGTTCGTGGGCGATGTCGGCGGTGAGATTGCGGCGTTGTTGTTCGGCGCGTTCGAGTTCATCGACCATTTTATTGAAGCGTTTGAAGAGGTCGCCGAAGACGTTGTTTTTGTCCACTTTCACACGCACAGACAAGTCACCCTCCTCGACGGCGTTGATGACGTCGAAAAGGCTTTCCATTGGCTTGCCAAAGCGCAGGTAAAGGTTGAAGATAAAGAGGATGATGAATACAACCACAACCACGGGCGAGCCGCAGGCGAGAAGCCAGGTGTTCCGAACACCAGTGTATTCCGAAAAAAGGAAGTAGAGAAGTGCCGCGCCGCCCGCCACAAAAAGGAAAACAGATAAGATGAAGAAGATGAAAATCGGTACAAAACGATAGGAGCGGGGGCGCTTTGATGATGGGGAAGTGGACATGGGAGTATCTTGTAATTAGCAACTGGTTATCACGATTTACCAATTATTTTTCTACGAACCGATACCCGATTCCGTAGACTGTTTCGATCATTGATTCCCCTGACGTTGTTTCAAGTTTCTTGCGCAGGTTTTTGATGTGCGAGTCCACGCTGCGGTCCATGCTGAACGCGGCTCCATGCAGGTCGTCGAGCAGTTGTTCACGGGTAAAGGTTTGGCCAGCGCGGCTGGCGAGCAGGTGCAGGAGTTTGAATTCATTCGGGGTAAGCTTGAGCGGGCTGCCATCGAGTGTGGCGAGGTATTTCTCCGCGTCAATTTCAAGCCTGCCCGCGCGGATAACGCTTGGCGCTTTGACGTCACCGCGCGCCCTGCGAAGCAATGCCCGCACCCGCGCGACCAATGCGCGAACCGAGAATGGCTTGGTAATGTAATCGTCCGCGCCGATTTCGAGACCCGTCACCTGGTCTATTTCTTCGGAGAGGGCGGTGAGCATGATGATGGGTACGTCGCTTTCACGGCGCAGGATGCGACAGACTTCGCGTCCGTCAATTTGCGGGAGCATCAGGTCGAGGATGATGAGGTCGGGTTTTTCGCGGCGGGCAATTGTCAGCGCGGATTGACCGTCTGCGGCAGTGGTAACGCGGAATCCGTTTTTCTCCAGATAGTCCCTGGCGAGGCGGGCGACCTTGGGTTCGTCATCCACGACGAGGATAAGGGGAGGCATAGGATGAGTATAAGATAAAAGATGTTTGGAGAATAGAGAGTAGAAAGTGGAAAAACTACCCTACTCAGCCGTATCCGGTTCAAGCACGGTGACATTTTGCCCGGCATATTTTTCATACAGGTCACCACGCCGCTTTCTCCAGCCATCCAGCCCGCCGCGTAGGTTTGTGATGCGCTTAAAGCCTTTCGATTTCAAGTAATATGAAATCATGACTGAAAGCCCGCCTCCCGGGCAATACACGAGAATCTGTTTCTCCCGCGGGATTTGGTTTAAGTATCTTTCGACATGAAGCGGACTGACTTCATGAGCGTTCGGCAGCCCTTTTTGCCTTTCCCGATCATTAGGCGGGCGGACATCCAGGATGAACGTGTTTTCATCAAACAAGATATTCTCGTTTAATTGGGCAGGCGCGAGCATGTTGACAAACGAGGCACGCCCTTTAACATAATCCTCAACCACTTTTGTCGTGTATCGGATGTCGCTTGCCGAGGTCTCGTGTCCAAGGCTGATGCGAATGGTCTCCCGCGCGGCTTGAGCGGACAGGCCTATCGCTTTCAGAACGTGAGAAGGCATATCCTCCCCGGTACTGCACGCTGAGCCGGCTGAAACGGCTATCCCGCGATAATCCAGCATCCCCATCAGACCGGCGTTTTCCACACCCGGAAATGTTACGCTGAGCGTGTTCGCCAGGCACTCGGTTTCGTTGTCGGGTGAATTAATCACGCAATCCGGCTTGATTTTCTTGAGGCGCTGAACCAGGTCTCGTTTTAACGCCCGAATCTTTCCGGTCTCCGCCAATAGTTTTTCAATATCCTCGCAGGCGGCGCCAAAGCCGACGATATTGTGGATGCTTTCGGTGCCAGCCCGCAATCCGCTTTCTTGATGACCGCCGTGCAGCAACGGCGTAAACGGACTGCCCTGTTTGACGTACAATGCGCCGATGCCTTTCGGGCCATAGAGTTTGTGCGCCGAAAACGAGGCATAATCCACATCCCAGGCATGGAGGTCAATCGGTATTTTCCCTAACGCCTGCACGCAATCCGACAACACCAGTGCGCCGTGCTCCCTGGCAATTTTCGTCACAGCCGCAAGGTCTTGAATAACACCAGTCTCATTGTTTGCGAGCATACAGCAGACCAGGAAGGTGTCGTCATCCACCTGCTTTTCCAGTTCAGCCAATAGTATGCGCCCTTTGTCGTCCACCAGGCAATATTCGACGACTATCCCCTGGGTTTTCAGATATGCCAGCGTATTCATCACGGACGGGTGCTCAATCGGCGTGGATACAATTTTTTTCTTGCGGGGGTAAAAGTGCGCGGCCGCTGATTTCAGTACGGCATTGTTCGACTCGGTGGCGCAACCCGTGAAATGGACTTCGGACGGGGCCGCGTGAACGGCCTTTGCAACATGCTGCCGGGCTTGCTCTATCGTCTCGGCAGATTTCCTGCCTATCCCGTAGAACGAAGATGGGTTGCCATAATGATTTGCCAGTGCCTGATTCATTTTGCGCCGAACCCGCTTGCTGACAGGGGTTGTAGCGTTGTTATCAAGATAGACGGTCCGCTTGAAATGAAGAAGATGCTTCACAAATTCAAAGTACTGGATTTCCATTGGATTACCTCTATAGGTGGGCTGTTCGGTCAATGATAGGGTCTACGGCAAAGCAATTGAGCAGTTGTATTTTCGACGTTCCACAACCAACTTCAACTTTTGCCATTCTTCCCCATTGTAACGACAATTTTCCCCTGCGCGTGGCCTTTCCCCAAATGGCTCATGGCTTCAGTAATTTGCGACATCGGGTAAGTACGTTCGATAAAAGGCTTCACTTTGCCGGTTTCGAGAAGGTCTTTCAAGACCAGCATATCCTCCCGATTGAATTGTGCTATGAAAAAGACAAATTTTTGGCTCGAACCCAGCATCCCAATTCGCGTCTTGATAAAAAGGCTGAGCGGGCCGATAAGAGGTGTTCTAGGCCCACCGACCAGGACAAATATTGCATCTGGTTTCAGTACGCGTTTGTATTCAGACCAGGACCGACTCCCATTGACATTCAACAGCAGGTCATATTGTTGACCGCTGCGCGTGAAGTTCTCTTTGGTGTAATCAATGACGTGGTCAGCCCCAAGCGAACGGGCGTGCGCGGCATTTCTTGTACTGCAAACCGCGGTCACCTCCGCGCCGAGTGCTTTGGCGATTTGGATGGCAAACGAACCCACCCCGCCCGACGCACCATTAATCAGCACCTTCTGACCCGGTTGGATTTTCCCGTGGTCGCGCAATCCTTGCAAGGCTGTGAGGCCCGCCGTTGGGACGGCCGCCGCTTCCTCGAATGTGACCTTGGTCGGTTTGTGGGCGATAGCGTTTCGCACAGTTACATATTCGGCGAACGCCCCGCCCCGCCCGCCGAAGACTTCGTCACCCGGTTTAAAATCCGAAACATCTTTGCCGACCGCCTCGACCACACCAGCAAAATCTGCGCCGAGCCTTGTGTTTTTCGGTTTGAAGAGTCCGCCGCGGAGACGGGCAAACAACAAACCTGTCATGGCGTACCATTCCGCGATGTTCACGGACGAGGCGTGAACTCTGACCAGGATTTCCCCAGGGCCGGGAAAGGGCTTTTCGAGTTCCCGGATTTCAAGAACGTTGGGATGACCGTATTTTGGGTAAACAACTGCTTTCATTAGAATTTTCCTTTTGAAATGTTTGGGGGTGGGCATTGCTCCGAAGTTCGAAATTAGCGCCCGTGAACATCGACCCAGAGATGAAATTTTCAATAGAATACCAATTCAATGTGGAGGAATTATGGAGAAGTGCGACAGGGATTATGGAAATTGTGGTGGTCTTCAGCGCTGAAGGTGTCGGATTTTCTGCTGGCTTTTAACATGACAATCACCCCGATGAAGTTGAGAGGTGGCTGCTGTGCCCCAGTCGTGCCCAGCCAGGGAAACTTTTTCGATGCCGTAGTGGTCGAGGATGGCAATCATCCAAAAGCATCTTTTTTTCACAATTAGTACTTTTGACAACTTGAAACCCGCTTCGGATTTGGTTAGTATTTATATGGTGCCTTTCGGGTACTATGATTTTGGCGATTGTAAGTATGTTTTTATTGGGATATTGGCATATGGTGAATTCGTTGCGGGTAAGTCTGTTTGGCAAATTCAATGTCATGTACAGGGGTGTAAATATCAGCGGCATGCAGGCACACAAAGTGCAGGAGCTTTTCTGTTATCTCTTGTTATCTCGTAAGCAGCCACAATCCAGGGAGACCCTGGCCGAGATTCTCTGGAGCGGTCTTCCGCCAGCCAGGTCGAAAAAAAACCTGCGCCAACTCCTATGGCGGCTACAGGGTGTCCTGAGTCATGAAGATATGGAGCTTTCCTGCTTGCTGCATACTGAGGGCGAATGGATTCAAATCGACCCGGGACATGATTTCTGGTTGGATTTTGTTGAATTTGAAAATGTCTACAATGCAGTCAAGGGAAAGCGCGCCCGCGAATTAACCCCAAATGATTTCAATGCAATCCAGAGTGCAGTTTCACTCTATCAGGGGGAATTGTTGGAGGGGTGGTACTATGATTGGTGCGTTATAGAACGGGAACGTTTGCAAATCATATTGCTGATGCTTCTGGATAAGCTCATCCAATATTGTGAGGTGCATCACGAGTTTGATGTTGGTCTGGCTTATGGTGCAGAAATATTGCGCCACGACCGGGCGTATGAAAGAACCCATCGTCAGATGATGCGTCTTTACTATATGGCCGGAGACCGTACTCAGGCCATTCATCAATACCAACGCTGTAAGAGCGCCTTGCAAGAAGAACTAAATGTTGCGCCATCACAACGCACTCAAGAACTCTACGAGCAAATATGCTCTGATGCTTTTAGGCCGCCTTTGTTTGCGGCGAAAAGCATGACAGCAGATACACCCGAATTAGTCCTGGCTTTAAGTGATGTATTGAGCAGGCTGGATAGTTTTTCACTGGCGCTTGCTGAAATTCAAGTCCAGGTTAAGCAGGAAATAGCGACCTTGCAAAGCAATCCACCCGTACAAAAATAACCGGCTTGTCAGGAATTTTCCAAAAGAACTACGCAAAATGCGTGGTTCTTTTTTTCTTTGAAAGATGAGACGCTATTGAGACGCGAAAAAGACGGTAAATAAGACCGAATTGGGCATAATTAGAAAGATTTTTATCGCAAGATTTAAAAACGAATATTCCAAGGAGGTTTGTTTGTCAGAAGGCCCGCTGGAAACCGCCGATAATTTAAATGGAGAGCCGGATGTGCTTTCCTTTATTGTCCGCGTTTGGAAAGATGGCCCAGAGCCAGAAGGGCCAATGGATAGCTGGATTGGATATGTTGCTCCTGTGCAGTCTGGCGACCGACAATATTTTACAAATATTAACCAAATTCCTGCCCTTATTGCAGCTCACCTCAATAAGGAGTGGTGAGTACTATCCTTTTCAGGAAATAATTCCACAAGGAGGTTTACCATGCCTGTAACACCAACGTATCCGGGCGTTTATATCGAGGAAATCCCCAGCGGTGTACGCACGCTCACCGGGGTGGCCACTTCGATTGCCGCTTTTGCTGGCTGGGCGCCGAAGGGGCCTGTCGATAAAGCCCAACTCGTGCTGAACTGGGCAGATTATGAACGTATTTTTGGCGGCTTGCACAAAGACAGTTATCTTGGTTATGCCGTTAATCAGTTCTTTGCGAATGGCGGCGGTCAAGCCTATATTATCCGCCTGGTGGGTGCGGGCAATGCGCCTGCCACGGTGACCATTGATTCCAAACTCAAGGTGGATGGTAAGAATCCCGGCACCTGGGCCGAGGCCTATGAAATTGAGACCCGCCAGAGCACCTTTGATTCGACCCGCTTTTCCGTGACGGTTTTGGATGAAGCCTCCGGCGCAGTCGTGGAGCAGTTCGTCAACCTTTCGATGTCGGAGGATGATGCCCGCTTTGCCCCCAGCCTCATTTCGGACCAATCGGATGTCATCAATGCCAGCAAGGTGAGCCCGGCCAATAACGACGCTGCGCCCGCCAACACGGTCTCGCCAGCCGACCTGACTGGCGGTAACAATGGCACCCTGCTCACCCCAAACACTGCCCCTTTCGAGACCGCCCTGACTGCTGCCGGCTCCGGAATCAACCTTCTCGACCGGATAGACCTGTTCAACATCCTGTGTGTGCCTGGTGAGACCAAAGCCACCAAGGTGAAAGACTTGCAGAAATTCTGCCGTGACCGACGTGCCTTCCTGATAGTGGACTGCGCCGACAACGCTACTTTCGCCTCACTTCAGAGCGGCCCCGACTCGAACCTGACCGGGAACGACTCCGTCAATGCAGCTTTTTACTTCCCCTGGGTGAATGCTCCCGACCCGCTGATGGAAGGCCGCCCGCGTGCCTTCCCGCCCTGCGGGATTGTTGCCGGTATCTATGCCCGCACTGACGCCCAGCGCGGCGTCTGGAAAGCCCCTGCGGGAACGGATGCCAGCTTGAGCGGAATCGCTTCGCTGGGCTTCAACCTGACCGATGCGGAACAGGGTTTCCTCAACCCCAAGGGAATCAACGTCCTGCGCAGTTTCCCGGTTTACGGCCCGGTGGTCTGGGGCGCGCGTACACTGGCAGGGAACGACGAGCGCGGTTCCGAGTGGAAGTACCTGCCGGTGCGACGCTTCACCCTGTTCATAGAGGAAAGCCTCTACCGCGGAACGCAATGGGTTGTCTTTGAGCCAAACGACGAACCCTTGTGGGCGCAAATTCGCCTTAATGTGGGCGCTTTCATGCACGACCTGTTCCGCCAGGGTGCCTTCCAGGGTTCCTCGCCGCGCGAGGCTTATTTCGTCAAGTGCGATAACGAAACCACCACCCAGAGCGACATCAATCGTGGTGTGGTCAACATCCTGGTCGGCTTTGCGCCGCTCAAACCGGCGGAATTCGTAATTATCCAAATCCAGCAAATGGCTGGCCAGATCCAGGCCTAAGGAGGCAGACATGGCTCAATTCCCCAATAATCCCACCCGCTTCGACCCGTATAAAAACTTCAAATTCCGCGTCAAATGGGATGGCAGGTATGTGGCAGGAATCAGCAAAGTCAGCGGCCTTAAGCGTACCACGGAGGTGGTTAAGCACCGTGAGGGCGGTGACCCCAGCACCAGCCGCAAGTCGCCGGGGCGCACCGAATACGAGGCGATAACGCTGGAGCGTGGCGTGACCCACGACAAGGAATTCGAACAGTGGGCAAATAAGGTTTGGAACTTCGGTTCTGGCCTGGGTTCTGAGGTGTCGCTCAAGGATTTTCGTAAAGACCTGATTATCGAATTCTATAACGAGTCCGGGCAACTTGCGCTTGCTTATAAAGTCTTCCGTTGCTGGGTTTCTGAATTTCAAGCCTTGCCCGACCTGGATGCCAACGCCAATGCAATCGCAATCCAAAACATCAAACTCGA
>JAGVAO010000101.1 GCA_020060235.1 Anaerolineales bacterium
ACCTGCTGGGCATGTTAGGCGCAGTCGCCGAACAGAACAGCCTGCTGCCGGTGCATGTGATTGATTCTGGCGCGCTGGCTTACCTGGCCACCGTGATTGCGCCTGTGATAAATAATGTCAACTACGGCACGCCGATTGTGCGCGCAAAGATTATTCGCAGCGACGGCAGCCAGAACGAGACGGAAGTGAAGATGGGCGCGCTCCAGGTCTTGCCGCTCGAAAGCGGACAGACGGCCCGTCTGCAATTGCGCCCGTTACAGCGCGCCGATGTCGGCCTGGGGCCGGGACGCGCTGGCGAGGTGGAGGTCATCGGCAGCGCCCTGGGCGTTGTCATCGACGCGCGTGGACGCCCAATTCGCCTGCCCACCGAGGCGGAGCGCCGCCGCGAGCTGCTGACTTTGTGGAAAAACAAGATGGGAGCCTGACACGATGCTTGCCCCGGTTTTTTACGTTCTGCCCCTCGGAACAATTACTCGCAAGCGGCTTTTGCCCCATGCCGGGCGGGTTGTGGTGCGCGTCGGTCAAAAGGTTTCCCCCTCCGATGTGATTGCCGAGACCTCGATTAGCCGCAAACATGTGATAGTGGATGTTGCCGAGCAATTGCAGGTTCCAAACGCAAAACTCGAATCGATTGTCAAAATAAAGCGCGGGCAAAAAGTCGCCAAGGGTGAAATCATTGCCGAAATTGGCGGTGTTTTTGGCCGCGAGGTGCGCGCGCCTGTCGATGGCCGCGTGGCCGCCCTGGCCGGTGGAAAACTGGTTCTGGAAACTGGCCGCGCCGGTATCGAGGTTCGCGCCGGTGTGTCCGGGACAGTGACAGAGGTGATAGAAGGCCTGGGCGCAGTTATCCGCGCTTCGGGGGCGGTTGTCCAGGGCGTTTGGGGAAACGGCAAAATCGAAGCCGGCGTTTTGCTCAGCCTGCTCGAAAAACCCGACGATACCCTGGAATCCTCGCGCCTGGATGTGAGCCAGCGAGGTTCGGTCATCCTGGCCGGGCATGTTTCTGACCCCAAGACGCTGAAAACCGCCGCTGAGTTGCCTGTTCGCGGGCTGGTGCTTTCAAGCATGTCTTCTTCCTTGATTTCTCTTGCCATGCAAGCGCCGTACCCAATCTTGCTGATAGACGGGTTTGGACGCCGCCCGATGAACCAGTCTGCGTTCAAACTGTTGAGTACCAACGTCAAACGCGATATTGCTGTCAATGCTGAGTTTCATCGCAAGATGGAAACGCGCCCTGAGGCTTTCCTGTCGCTACCTTTTACGCAAGAACCGCCAGAACCGCCGGAGGTTGAAGCCTTTGCAGAAGGCCAGACCGTGCGCATTATTTCTATGCTCGAGCCGGTGGGAAAAGGCGTCCTGGTCAGTTTGCCCGATGAGCAGGTCGCGCTGGCAAATGGTGTCAGGACGCTGGCCGCGCGTGTTCGCCTCGAGGCCGGGGATGAAATCCTGGTTCCGCGTTCAAATCTCGAGGTACTGGTGTAAAATAACCTTATAACGCAAGGAGAATAACCATGTCCAATGTTTTCAGCTTTGACGATGATGAAGAGACCCCTCCTTTTGAGGATGAGCCAACAACCCTGAGCAGTATGCAGGATGATGACGATTCGTCCGAAGAGGAGGAAGGAGGCGAGTCAGGTAACCGCACGTTTATCATTGGCGCTATCGTCCTCGGGGTTATTCTTCTGTGTACGCTAATTCTTGGGGCCGGTTATGCGCTGATGATTTTGCCAGGCCAACAGGCTGCCATGATGCAAGCGCAAAGCACGATGGACGCGGTCAATACCGAAGCCGCCATTGCTGTCGCGTTGACGCAGGAAGTTCTCAATTACACCCCGACCCTGCCACCGACGGAAACCCCAACTCCGCAGCCCACTGCCACACCGGTGCTGGTTGACCCGGCCACCGAAACTCCCGGCGCGGGCGTGGTGGAACGTGACGCGGCTGCTGATGCAACCGCAACCGTCGAGGCCCTGAACACCCAACTTGCCGTGGCCCAGTTGACCGTCACCGTCATGCCGACCGTGACCGCCCTTTCCAATACCGGCTTTGCCGATGAAGTCGGCCTGCCTGGCCTGTTTTTGGGCGCGTTGGTATTGTTTGTGGTTATCTTCCTTGCGCGCCGCCTGCGGGCAACTCCCGCCAGGGGCTAAAAGTTCTCTTGACTTAAGTCAAAAAATCCCCGGCTGCCGGGGATTTTTTGATTGGGTTATACCACGCTGCTGGCGACGTGTTGTCCGTAGGCCAGCAGGTCTTTGACCACTTGCTGGCTGCGTCCCTCGGCGTAAACCCTCAACACCGGCTCGGTGCCCGAAGGGCGGATGAGCAGCCATGAGTCGTCGGCCAGGATGTATTTGACCCCGTCCTTTTTGGAGATTTCAGCCACTTTGTTCCCGCCGATTTCAGCCGGGGCTTGCTTGATGAGGAAATCGGTCATTTCGGCCTTGGCGACCGGGCGGTTCAGGCGCAGGTCGGCGCGCTCGTAGCAGGCCGGGCCAACATCGTCGAGCAGTTCCTGCACCAGTTGGTGCAGGGGTTTGCGCGCTTCAGATATCAATTCGACCAGCAGCAGGCCCATAATCGGCCCGTCGCCTTCGGGAATATGACCCTTGAACGAGATGCCGCCCGATTCCTCGCCGCCCAGCAGGACATCCTCGTTCATCATATAGTCGGAGATATGGTTGAACCCAACCGGGGTTTCATAGACGGTCAGGCCGTAGCGCGCCGCCAGGCGGTCAATCATGCGCGTGGTCGAAACGGTGCGGACGACAGCCCCGCTCATGCCGCGTTTTTCGACCAGGTAGCGCAGGGCCAAGGCCATGATTTTGTGCGGGTCGACAAAATTGCCGTGCTCGTCCATCGCGCCGATGCGGTCGGCGTCGCCATCGGTTGCCAGGCCAAAGTTGCCCAGCCCGGCCCCAATCGCGCCCTTGAGCGCGCCCAGGTAACGGTCTATCGGTTCGGGATGCACGCCGCCAAAGCCGGGATTCATTTCGCCGCGAATTTCGGTAATTTCACAGCCCGAGCCGTGCAGGAAGGATTTGATTGTTCCGCGCCCGGAGCCGAACATCGAATCGACGACGAAATTTTGCGGGTTCTCGGCGATGATGTCGGTGTCAATCAACGTCCGCAGGTGGTCAAAGTAGATGGGCAGGGGATTGAATTTTTGGATAAGCCCCAGTTCGCGCGCCTTGTCATAATCCATCAGGTTGGGGCCGCGTGAGCGTTCTTCGTTATCGTTGATGTAGACCTCGACCCGGCGGCATTGTTCGGGTAGGGCCGAACCGCCATAAGCGGCCTTCAGTTTGACGCCGTTATAGCGCGGGGCATTGTGCGAGGCGGTAATCATGATTCCCCCGGCGGCGTGCAGGTGTTTGATGGCATAAGAAATGGCCGGGGTGGGCGAATCGGCCTGCGCCAGGTGGACGGTGAATCCGTTGGCGGCCAGCACGCGGGCCACGTCGGCGGCGTAGCGGTCAGACATGAAGCGGGTATCGAACCCGACGACGAATTTTTTCGGCACAACGCCGTTTTCTTTGTGCCATAATTCCGATGCGGCGGCGTCGGCGATTGCCTGGGCCACCATGCGCAGGTTGGCAAACGTAAACGTGTCTGATATGACGGCCCTCCAGCCGTCGGTACCAAAGTGAATTGGCATTCTATTTTCTCCGAATCTATTGTTTAAGGTTGGGGTGTTGGGGTGACCACCAGGCTTTGTAAAACCCAGCCCTCGATGACGCGTGTGCTGGTGGTGACTTTGACCTTAATCCACACGTTACCGTCCAGCGTCACCGGCTCATCGGGCAGGATTTCGACCACGTAGCCGTTGAGGATGGTGGTAATGGCTGAGCCGCCGGGGCTGGTGCGGATGGTTGCCCCGTCGCCGTCAGCGCGGGATTGGATGCGTCCGTAGGCGGTGGTGGGGATGACGATGGGGGTGATGCTGGCCGTCGGGGTCAGGCTGGGGGCCGGGGTGGCGCTTGGCGGAACCGGCGTGGGCGTGCTGCTGGCCGCAATAACGGGAGCCAGGCTGGGGGTCGCAGGCGCCAGGGTCGGCGTGGCGGAGGGCGCGGCCTGGGTTGGCTGCGGGACCGGGACCAGCGTCCCCAAACCGGCAAATCCGACCACAACCATCAGGCTGACCAGGATAACCCCCGCGCCCCAGGCGTATCCGATGGATTCGAGCGGGCGGAAGCCCATGTAGTAGAAGATTGCCAGCGCCAGGACAATGGAAAGCGCCAGGTGAACCAGGAAAATCGCCAGGGCTTGCGGCCACATGCCCGGTGTGCCGTTGCCCAGGCCGAAACCGGCGGCGCCTATGGGAAGCAGCAGGCTGTAGTTGAGAATCAGGCCGGGCAGGACGGGCTTGTCGTCGTTTTGGATGAAAAGAATCAGCAGGGAGATGGTTGCAATGGCAACCAGCAGCAGGTCGGGCCACCACAGGCGGGCGTGCAGGTAGGCCTGGTCGAGCACAAGCGGCATGAAAATGCGCGAGGCCAGGCCGCTGAGCAGGCCGGTAATGAAAATAATCAGGATAGCGGTGAAGAAGCCGCCCAGGGTTTGGCCGAAGAAGCGCGATTCGCCGGTGGCGGCCGCCAGCGAAACCCCGACCCAGGGAGCCGGGAAGGGTGCCAGGACGATAGCCAGCAACAGGATGGCCGGGGCGTTGAGCAGGTAGCCGATGCCCATCAGCGAACCGGCTATCAGGGCAAAAACGAAGAAGTCGAAGGTCGGGATGGCGCGGCTCGCCATGCTTTCGAGGCGGTCGGGGACTTCTTCTTCGCTGGGGCGGGCGATGAGCGGCTGGCGCGCGCGCCGCCTGCGTACCGCTGCCGGGCGTTCGATTTCGGGCAGGGGCGCGAAGCCGAGTTCTTCGATGTTGGCGCGGGCATTGGCTTCGAGGGCCGAAAAGTCGAATTCCGGCTCGTCGAGGGAGTCTGCTTCTTCGTAGATTTCGCTCAGGGGGGTGTCGGGGTCTGCGGGCGAGGAGGCTTCGAAGCCTTCCTGCTCCTGCGATTCTTCTTCCAATGGCAAATCGCCGCCTTGCTCCTGCGGCGGGTTGTTTTCCTGTTTTTCCGGTTCCTGGGTCAGGTTGGGGTCTTCGGGCGGCAGGTTCATTTTCTAAGGCTCGCAATCAAGCGCAGAGGTTTTTCGAACAGTTCGAGGGCGGCAAGGATGTCTGGCATGAACAGGTCGGCGGCCAGCAGGGTCTCGACGCACACGCCTTCCTGTGACGAGACGCAAATTCCGAGGGTGGCTTCTTTGAGCATTTGGGCGTCGTTGGCTCCCTGGCCGATGGCGGCTACGCTTTCGGGGCCGAGTTGGCGGACGTAATCGGCTTTTTGGGCCGACTCGTTGCCAGCCCGAATGCGGACAGCTCGCAGGTTGAGTCTTTCGTCTATGGCGGCCTGACCGCCGTGCGTATCGGCGGTCAGCAGGTGGATTTCAAGCCGGTCGCGCAGGGAGGCGATGCGGCGCGCAACGCCATCGAGCAGGATTCCATCCAGGGCCAGTGTGCCGTTTACGTCGGCGACCAGGTGACGCAACCTTAACTCTCCCCGCCCGGGGATGTTTAATTCTATCATGGCCTCCATTATAACAGGGGCTTGCCGGGCGGTTGCGATAAGGAAGCATTGCAGATTTTTTTGATAGAGGGGGTAAAATAAAGACCTTCGTCCTGCCTACTTTTCAGCCCAAAGATTAAGATGGATTCAAAAACCCTGCACGTACTCGAATACCCCAAAGTCCTCGACCGCCTGGCCGCGCATTGCGGCTTTTCGGCGTCCAAAGAACTGGCCCTCGGCCTGCAACCCGCCACCAGCCTGCTCGAAATCCGCCAGCGCCAGCAGGAGGTGACCGAAGCGCGCCTGCTCCTGGTTACCAGCGACGCCACCATCGGCGGGGCGCATGACATTCGCCCAAAAGTGGCGCTGGCCCTGCGCGGCGGCGTACTCGACCCGGTGGATATTCTCGACATCAAATCGACCCTGATTTCGGCCCGTGAACTGAAGAAACTGCTCGAAAAACGCGCCGCCGACTTCCCGCGCCTGGCCGATGTTGCCACCGCGCTGCCGACTCCTTCGGGGCTGGTGGATGCCATTTCGCGCACGGTCTCAGACCGGGGCGAAGTGCTCGACGGGGCCTCGCCCAAACTGGCCTCGTTGCGCGGCGAAATTCGCGTTGCGCACGACCGCCTGATGACCCGCCTGCAAAAATACATCAGCGATTCGTCCACCGTTTCGATGCTGCAGGATGCGCTCATTACCCAGCGCGAAGGACGTTATGTCATCCCGCTGCGCTCCGAGTTCAAGGGGCGCATCAAATCCATCGTCCACGACCAGTCGTCTTCGGGGGCGACCCTGTTTGTCGAGCCGCTGGCGGTGGTCGAGTTGAACAACAAATGGCGCGAATTGCAATTGGCCGAGCGTGACGAAATTCGGCGCGTGCTGTCTGCCCTGAGCGCGCAGGTTGCCGAACACGCCGACGCGCTCACCTGGGGCGTCGAAGCCCTGGCGCTGATAGATTTTTCGTTTGCGCGCGCCAAATATGCCGACGAGATTCGCGCCTCGGAACCGGTGTTCGTTGAAGGCCCAAAAAAGCCCCAGGCTTCTGACGTTTTGCATTTCCAAACCATTAACTTAATCCATGCCCGCCACCCGCTGCTCGACCCACAGACCGTCGTCCCGACCGATTTCACCATGCCGCCTGAAACGCGGGCTGTCATCATCACCGGGCCGAACACGGGCGGCAAGACCGTTGCGCTGAAGACGGTTGGCCTGTTGATTCTGATGGCCCAGAGCGGGCTGCACATTCCGGCCCAGAGCGGTTCGTCCTTGAGCATTTTTAAGGCCCTTTGGGCCGACATTGGTGACGAGCAATCCATCGAGCAGTCGTTGAGCACCTTCTCGGGGCACGTCACCAACATCATCCGCATCTTGAAGGCCGCTGACAAGGAGTCGCTGGTCATCCTGGATGAACTCGGCGCAGGCACCGACCCGCAGGAAGGCGCAGCCCTGGCGCGGGCCATATTGGCGCACCTGATGGAGCGCGGAATTACCACCCTGGTTACCACCCACCACCCCGAACTGAAGGCTTACGCCCACAGTATGCCCGGCATCGTCAACGCCAGCGTGGAATTCGATGTCCGTACCCTGCGCCCGACCTACCAGTTGACGATTGGCCTGCCGGGACGCTCGAATGCGATAGCGATAGCCCAGCGGCTCGGACTCCCCGATTCGATTCTCGAGGCGGCCAGGAGCGAGGTCAACCCCGAATCGCTGCGGGCTGACAACATGCTCGATGACATCAAACGCCAGCGCAATCTGGCCCACAAGGAACGCCAGAAGGCCGAAAAAGCGCGCGCCGAAGCCCACAAACTGCGCCGCGAACTGGACGAAAGGCTGGAAAAAATCGAAGACGAGCGCCGCGAGGTGCTTGCCAAAGCCCGCGCCGAAGGCGAGCTGGAAGTCGAAATTTTAAAGCGCAACCTTGAGTCGCTTAAACGGCAGATGAACAAGGTGAAGCAGCCGGTCGAGGCGCTGGCAAAACTGGAAGAAAAACTGGAGCAGGCCGAGGAGAAGATTGTCGCCCCGGTAGAGCGAAAAGCAAAAGCCGAGAAGAAAGCCCCGGATTTGTTTGCGCCGCTGCACCTGGGTGAAAAAGTCACCCTGCGCACGCTTGGCTCGCAGGGCATCATCACCGCCCTGGGTGAGAACGAGGTCGAGGTGCAAATCGGCAGCTTGCGGGTGAGGGCGAAGCGGGGCGACATCCAGCGCAAGGCGGAGGAGGCTGTAGACCAGGGAGCAAAGACCGATAAACGCGCGAAAAGCGTCGAAACTGGCGCTTCGGTCAACCGTGCTTCGTCCTCGGTCACGTCCAGCCCCGGCATGGAACTCGACCTGCGCGGGATGATGGCCGAGGACGCGCTGGCGCGGCTGGAGGATTATCTCGACAAGGCTTACCTGGCCGGGATGCCGTTTGTGCGCATCATTCACGGCAAGGGGACGGGCAAACTGCGCCAGGAGGTGCGCGCCGCGCTCAAGCACCATCCGCAGGTGGCGACGTTTGAGATTGGCCTGGAAAACGAAGGCGGCGATGGCGTGACGGTGGCCAAGATGGTCAAGGATTAAGAGCCCGAGCGGAGGCAGGATGAGTCCTGTGCGTATGTCGAAGTTGGAAGAGGCTCCCCGAATTGTGCTGGCGTTCAATGACGCCTTCAACCGCCACGATGTGGCCGGGATGATGTCGCTGATGAGCGAGGATTGCGTTTTCGAGAATACCTCGCCCGCGCCCGATGGCACAGTCTATGCCGGGAAAGATGCTGTCTCGCGCTTTTGGGAGGATTTCTTCGAGAAATCTCCCCGGGCCCGCATCGACATCGAGGAGATTTTCGGGTTGGGGATGCGCTGCGTGATGCGTTGGAAGTACAGTTGGGTTGATGTGGCGGGCAGTCAGGGCCATGTGCGCGGGGTGGATGTTTTCCTGGTCGAGAACGGTAAAATTCGTGAAAAACGCTCTTATGTCAAAGGGTGATTAAAAGAAAACCGGGCTGTTGTGAAACAGCCCGGAATTTTTTTACTTGGCCCGCGCGCGGGTTAGGCAGCAGGGGTGACGTTGGCCGCCTGCAGGCCGCGTGGGCCTTGCTCGACGGAGAATTCGACCTTTTGTTCGGGTTCGAGGCGTTTGTAGCCTTCCATCTGGATGGCAGAGAAATGCACAAAGACATCCTCGCCTTCGTCGCGGCCAATGAAGCCGTAGCCTTTGGTGGCATTAAACCATTTGACGGTTCCAACAATACGTTCTGACATTTTCTTTCTCCTGCGGGGTGGTTTGGCTGTTACCAGCCGGGCAAGGTTATCACGCGCGAGGGTGGGTGTCAAGCGTTTCAATGATTGCCTCAGTGATTTTCAGAGGGAACATTTTTTGCCGGGATTGCGTCTGGTAAGCATGACAAGCCAACTTTTTGGAGGTACTATGAGAAAAATAACCCTTTCCCTGTTTATCCTGTCCCTTGTCCTGGCGGCCTGCCAGGCGGCCCCGGCGGTTGTCGAGGAACTGCCTGTCAGCCCGGAGTTTGCGACGCCAAACCCCGATTCCCCGGTTGGAGATTCTGATATGAACGAACCATCTGTAGAAAACCCGTATGCGCCCCGGCCCGGCGACGGGAACCTGGTTACGGGCAATGTTTATATCGACCGCGCCGACCTGCTGACGTTGGAGTCGTATCCGCTGCAATTCCTGCTCTCCGTTTCAGGCAGCCTACCCGACCCCTGCCACCATTTGCGCGCCACGGTTGATGTTTCGGAAAGCCAGAATCGCATCGATGTGCAAGTTTACAGCCTGGCCGACCCTGAAACCATGTGCATCCAGGTTTTGGAGCCGTTCGACATCAACCTCCCGCTGGGCAGTTTCCCTGCCGGGGAGTATGAGCTCTACCTGAACGGTGAAAAGGTCGCCGAATTCCAGTCTTGAAATTTTTGACGGGGTAGGGGCGGCCCGCCCAGCGCGAAAAATCATCATTTTATGCCAGAATTCTCTGCGAAAACATATCAGGTTATGCCCTGACGGGTCGCCCCTGCGGGTTTGCCTGTACCGCCCGGACATTAATGTCCGGGCTATTCTTATGAAGCCCGCAAAGCGGGCTTCAAGTCTTCCTGGGCGGCTTCGCAACGATAGTCGTTAACAAACCCAAAACAATTAATGCTTTGTTTTTGACCGCCATTTTGCTATACTGACTGCATCACTCTAATCACAAAGGAGAATACAGTATGGCAGGTTTTCTTGTGGGCACGATTGCAGGGTTTTTGGCCTGGTTTTTCCTGCGTTATGTCCTGACATCCCTTTACACGGTAGACCAAAACGAGCGCGCCGTAAAAACCATCTTTGGCCGGGCTGAGCGGGTCGGGGACGCAACCACCGCCAACTCACCGCTGGGAGAGATGTTAAGCGAGGAGCATAAGAATCGCTATAACTATCCCCAGGTGCGTGTCATTCCGCCCGGCGGGCCGTACTTCAAATGGCCCTGGGAGAAAATCTACAAGGTCTCCATCGCCACCCAGACCATGAACATGGCCCAAGACCTCGAAGACCCGAGCGCAAACTCGGGCGGAACCATCCTCGAGGCGGTGACGAAAGACCAACTTAACACCGGCCTGACCGGGCAGATTCGCTACCGGGTGGCAGAGAACAACCTGTACGCCTACCTGTTTGGGGTCAAACGCCCCATCCTGCACGTTACCGGCTATTTCATCTCGGTGCTGCGTGAGCGCATTGCCAGTTTTGCCGCCCCCAATGCCAATGAAGAGGGGATAGGCGGCTTAAGCGGCGTTTCCGGCGTCTCCATCAACGACCTGCGCAAGAACCTGCGCGACCTGAACGAGCACATGGAACGCGAATGCGCCTCGTCTGCGGCGCGTTATGGAATCGTGCTCGACGCTTCGTTGATTACCGGTATCGACCCGCCGGCCGAGGTCGAGTCGGCGCTGGCGGCCATCAACACCGCCCATAACCAGGTTTCATCCGACATCAGCCTGGCGCAGGCTTCTGCCGACCAGAAAATCGTCCAGTCGAAGCGGGCGGTCGAAATCGAGACCCTCAACGCCCAGGCGGAGGTCGAACCCCTGACCGCCCTGGCCGAGCAGTTGACCGCCCTGCAAAAAAGCGGGCCGGATTCGCTGAAGGCCTACCTGCGGAACGTGCGACTCAAACTTTACAGCCGCGCACAGCAAATTGTGCGGGAGGTGGAATAATGGAAGCCGAAATCGTCAGTTTCTTCATCGGGGCAGCCGTCACCTTTTTTGGCATGTGGTTCGTCATGCCGATTTCGCTGTGGTTTTTGAGCCACCTCGGTTTTTACACCACCGTGCAGGAAGGCACCTGCCAGGTTTACATCCTGTTTGGCCGCGTGGTCGGGATATTGAAGGAGCCGGGACTGGTCTTCCTGCCGTTCAAACTCGGGCCGAGCGCCTTCCTGGTCAACTGGCTGGGCAGCCGCAAAGTGCTCGACATGCGCATCGACCAGCAGTACCTGCGCAGCACCCCGGTCAACTCGGAGGAAGGCGCGCCGATGGGCGTCGGTATCTGGTATGAGATGTACATCAGCGACCCGGTTTCGTACCTGTTCAAGAACGCCGACCCGCGCGGTTCGCTGGCGGCCAATGTCAGTAATGCGGTGGTGCGTTCGTTGAGCAACATGCCGCTTGACGACATGCTGGTAGACCGCCACGCAATGAGCCGCGCCGTGCGCGAGGAAGTTTCGCCGCGCTCGAACGAGTGGGGTTACAAACTCGGTTCGGTTTACATCCGCAAGGTGCACTTCCGCGACATCGGCATGATTCAGCAAATCGAGGCCAAGGTGGTCAACCGCCTGCGCCAGGTGACCTCGGCCATCAAGCAGGACGGGGCCAACCAGGTCAACATCATCGCCAGCACAGCCGAGCGCCAGGCCGCGGTCGAGTTTGCCAAGGCCGGGGCCATCCGTCCGCGCATCGTGGGCGAGGCCATGCAGAAGATTTCGTCCAACACGGACGTGGCCGCGGCCCTGTTCGAAATCCTCGAGACGCAGAACATCCTCGAGGGCAAGGGCCAGTTGACCCTGGTGCCGCCGGACAAGGAACTGCTCAACCAGTTGCTGGTGGCAGGCAAGAACAAGTAAGCGCTAAAACGAGAGGAGCGGCCCGCAAATGGGCCGCTCCTTTTTGATTCCCGCAAAAACTTGCCGGTGACTGGAATTTGACGTATAGTAATATCAGTGTGTCGAATTCCCTGTTTGGGATTCAGGGGCATGTGAGCCTAATTAATAGTTGGCCCTTTCTTTGCTAATATTGAAATTGAAGGTAAAAAAGAGTTATGCAGAATAACGTGTTTTTGGCAAAATACACTTACAAAGGGCTATTGGATGTTCTGCTAATTAGTCTTGGTGGTCTCAGTGTATTAATATTCGCAATATGGAGACAAGGTTTTAATATAGAAAATTTTATTTTTTTATTAGCTCTTATATTTTTTTGTTTCTGGTGGATGCATAATATAGTTCGTCGAATTGTCTTCAACAATTCCACATTCTCTGTTACAAGATTTTTGAGGCCTACAATAACTATTGATTATGTTGAAATAACAGATATTGGTTTTTCAAAGATAAAGACAAAGAAAGGGGAAATTATTCTTGCTGGGATGAGCAATGCTCAAGAATTGTTGCGCAGATTTGTGGGTTTGATAGAACAAGGGATAATTGAGAAAGAACAGCTTGAAATGGAAGTCGTAGTTGAAGATGAAATTTCGAAAAAATCAATTGGCCTAACCGCAATTATGTCATTTCCTTTATGTGTACTGCTTTTTTATGTGTGGCCATTCCATGATTATTGGTTCAGTGCTTTAGGTGTAGGAATCTCATGTGGTCTTATAATCTACATAGTAAGTTTTATTATTGAGCGAATACAAAGAAAGAAGCTCGAAGGATAAAACGGGCTAAAAAATCGTGCACCGGACAAGTGCGGGCGTTGCCCACACTTTTGGGGATTCAGCCCCGAAAGCCGGGTTCGCCTTTTAACATTTCCCCGCCAAATCCCGCACTTCCGGTAAAAACTACCGTTAGGCCTTTGCGTTCCAACCTTATCCAAGAAAGTAGAATTCCGAGTGGACTCTCGATTACCCTTTAATTTCGAAATCGAGCATTTGACAAACGCAGTAAAAATCAGGCTTTTCCCAAACAGGATGTCTGGTGGTTACTTAGTTTCATCAGGAATCTCGTTCATATTCTTGACATTATTCTTGGTTTTGTTCCCAACACTAAGTTTGAAATTTGCAACAGAAATTCATCAAAATGGGACATTAAACTTAATCGCTATCTTTTTCTCGTTACTGTTTTTGATTGGCTTTTTCATCTCGATGCTAAATGGTGTTCTCCTTGTATACTTGTTCATCTGGCAGTTAACAGGTATAGAAAATTTAGAAATCCGAAATGGTATTCTGAAATCACAAAAGACTATGCTTGGTAAAAAGCAAGTCAAAGAATATAAAAGAGAACAAATTGCAGATATCTTGTTAGGTGAAGTAACCACTGTTCCACGTTCATTGTTTACACAAATATCTTGGATGTTTAGTGGTAAATTGATGGGTCAAATTATCATCAGATTATCAGATGGAAAAATAGATTATTTAGGTCTTGGCCTTTTTCGCGAGCAGGCGGTAGAACTTCTTGAAATAATACGAGAGTCTCTATTCACAAAACCGACCTAACATCCTTTGCATCGGGCAAGTGCGAATTTTGCTCACACTAGATGGGATTTTTCCCCGAAAGCGGGCTTGCCTTTTGGCTTTTATCTGCCAAATTCCCCGCCCACTCGCTTCCGCCGATGAAACTGTCGCAAAAGTCATTTTTCAAAAATAATTTTTGGAAAATGGGAGAAAAGCACTGAAAATTGTTTAGTTTTTGGTGTTTCACACAACATTTTAGCAATATTGCGCTATTTTTTAGCTTGTTGTGGGAGATTTTTATTCAAGCCAAGGGTTTTTCGACAGTCTCGTTAAGCAGAGAAAAATATGAAACAACCGCAATCAAAAGAAACTTTCTTTACTTGGTCAGACGCATGGGTATTTGCATCGCTTAGAGGGGCGTTTGACGAAACCGGACGATTTCAGATAGCATCTCTCATAACTCTTGGCGATATGCTGAATCATTCTATTCTTTCAACCGCTGAGGTGAAACAAGGTTTAACAAAACTAGCCAAACGTGGGTTAATTGAAGTGCAAAACAAGAACATCAAGACGACATCTTTGGCAAGGGTTTTGTACGTACGGATCGAGAGCATGCGAGGTGGACTCTTTTTGGTTGTGGACAATTGCCTAAAAGTTTTGAACTCCCCACGAAACCATCTCCCGTATATAGAAGTTAGTCCAGACTTAGAGTTCATTAATGAGAGCTAGCCAACATACCATGAAAGGATTTGACTATGCCACTTCCATCCACATATTCAGGTAAGGCTTTGTCAAACGACCTCACACTTTCTGACGGTGAGAGTGAACTCTGGGAAAATGCTCAATCTACAACAGATCACGCCATTATTTTGTTGAGCAAACGCCTTGAGAAGTCATCCGAGTCCAGTGAAAAACATGCCAAGAGTCTCACATTTGCTACCTGGGTACTTGCTGTCGCGACCATAGTTTTAGCAATTGCGACGCTTCTTCTCCTGTTCAAGTCAGGAGCTTAATCATTCATGAGTTCAGAATCTTTGCCAAAATACCGCCTACCAATTTCCCGCGGCATCAAGCAATGAGAAAAAAACCAAAAAGCCCCGGCACCCTGAACAAGGACACCGGGGCTTTTGCTTGCTGTTACTTCTTGCCCTGCACATAGACCGTCACCGCCTCGCGCATGAACTCGGCCAGTTTCGGGTCGATGGCGTCGAAGGTGGCGCGGAAGCGCGGGTCTTCAACGTAGCTGTCGGCCAGCCCGAGCAGCTGCTCGAGGTTGGGGGTCCAGAAGTAGTCCATGTGCGCCCGCCAGCGTTCGACCAGGGCCTGGGCTTCGGGTGAATCCGCGCCGCGGGGCATGGCGGCCACCATCCCGACATAAATCTCCCTGCCCTCGGCCAGGATGGCTTTCTGCTTGTCTGCTCCGTAGGCCTTCCACCTGCGGCTCGATTCGCGCACGGTTTCGGGGTCGTACATCTGCTCCGCTTCGCGGGTGTAGCGTTCTTCTTCTTCGGGGGTAAAGCCCGCGAAAATCTGTTTGTTGTCCATAAGTTTTTGTCCTTTCAGGTACGAAATGGTGTCGTCCACCGTCCGAACCAGGTGTTCGAGGCGCGCAATGCGCTTTGAAATCTCGGTTTTGTGGCTCTCCAGCGCCGCCAGGACGTCGAAATCATGGCGTCCCATGATGTGTTTGATGTCGGCCAGCGGCAGTCCCAGTTCGCGGTAAAACAGGATTTGCTGCAAGCGCAGGGCTTCCTGTTCCCCGTAGTAGCGGTAACTGTTCTCGCCAATGCTCGAGGGTTTGAGCAGGCCAATCTGGTCGTAGTGGCGCAGGGTGCGGGGTGTGACCCCTGCCAGGCTGGAAAGTTGTTTGACGGTAAACATGGGTTTCTCCAAGGTATCGCGCGATGGGCCAACTATAAACCATGACGTAACGTCAATGTCAAGGGTTTTGACCTTTAACCTACAACCTGCCGCGCTCTTTTGCGTAAGGAATAGTAACCCCTTTTTTGCACAAGGATGAATAATGGCTTCTTTTTCCCTTTTTAACTCGACCGATAAAACCACCCGGCCCGCCGAAGGCCGCCCGATTGTCGAACTGCGCGGCGTCAACAAAGCCTACAAAACCGCCGCTGGCGAATACCCGGTGCTGAAAGGCATCGACCTCGAAATGAACGCCGGCGAGTTTGTCAGCATTATCGGCAAATCGGGCAGCGGCAAGACCACCCTGCTGAATATGATTACCGGCATCGACCGCCCCTGCGCGGGCGAGGTCTGGGTCAACGACACGGCCCTGCACCACATGAGCGAAGGCCAACTGGCGCGCTGGCGCGGACGCAACCTGGGCATCGTCTTCCAATTCTTCCAACTGCTGCCCATGCTCTCGGTGTACGAAAACCTGCTGCTGGCCATGGATTTTGTCGGCAAAATTCCGTATGGCCAGCGCAAACAGCGCGCCATGCACCTGCTCGACCTGGTCGGTCTGGCCGAACACGCCTACAAACTCCCTGCCGCGCTTTCGGGTGGACAGCAACAGCGCGTGGCGATTGCCCGCGCCCTGGCCAACGACCCGCCGGTGCTGATTGCCGACGAACCGACCGGCAACCTCGATTCGAAAACAGCCGAGTCGGTCTTCGAGTTGTTCGACCAGCTGGCCGCGCAGGGCAAGACCATCATCATCGTCACCCACGACAGCGGCCTGGCCAAGCGCACCCAGCGCACCGCCCTGATTGCCGACGGCGAAATCGCCAACGAATACGTCGCCCGCGCCTTGCCCGTCCTTTCGGGCGAACAATTGATGCGCGCCTCGCGGGTGGCCGTCCCGCAGACCTTCGAGCCGGGCGCGATGATATTCCAGCAAGGCAGCGAGTGCCGTGATTTCTACGTCGTCGCCAAGGGCAAGGTCGAAATCACCTTGCAGCGCAAAAACGCCTCCGATGTGGTCGTCGCCGAACTCGGCCCCGGCCAGTATTTCGGCGAAATGCAGTTGCTCTACGGCAAGGGCCGCTCGGCCTCGGCGCGCGCCAACGAAAACGCGCCCGTCGAAGTCTACAAACTCGACTATCCCTCGCTCAGCGAAATCGTGTCCGAGTCGGATGAATTACGCGAAAGCCTGGCCGAGGTTGCCAGCCAGCGCGCCTCGCACAACCGCGCGGTTTTGGGGGATTAAGCCATGATTTTCACCCGCTGGCTCAAAGTCTGGGCCGATTTCTGGGGCAACAAAACCCGCACCTTCCTGATGGTCCTGACCATTTTCGTCGGGGTTTTTTCGGTTGGGCTGGTCAACAACATGGCGCGCATGATGAACAACGACATGGACCTCGACTACCAGACCTCCAACCCCTCCGAGGCCACCCTTTACGCCTACCCCCTCAACGAGGATTGGGTGCGTTCGCTGCACGGCGTCGAGGGCGTCGGCGACCTGGAAGGCCGCTACACCCTGACCGCAAACTGGAACAAGGCCGAAGGCGAGACGATTATCGTCCAGTTCAGTTCCGTCAAGGCCGTCGACCGCCAAACGGTAAACCTGCTCAAACCTGCCGAGCCGGGCGGAACGTTTCCCGAACTCGGCCTGCGGGATGTGGTCTTCGACCGTTCCGCCAGCCCCCTTGGCCTGGAACCGGGACAAATTATCGAGGTCGAACTCCCCGGCGGCGGCAAGCGCAACCTGCGTTTAACCGGTTATGTCCACGACGCCACCAGTTTCCCTTACCTGATGAGCACCGCCGCCAGCGCTTACATCACCCACGAAACTGCCCAGTGGATGGGCGCCGAGCCGGGTGTCTACAACACCTTGCTGGTCAGCGTGGCTGAAAACCCGACCGACCGCGACCACGTTTCGGCGGTCGTTACCCGCATCAGCGACCGTTTCGAGAAGGACAGCGTCTCGCTCAACGGGACGTTTATGTACAACCCCGGCCATCACTTTGCCTGGGAGATTACCCAGGCGGTTATTTTCATCCTCGGCCTTTTCGGCTGGATGTCCGTCGCCTTGAGCGGATTCCTGATTGTCAACACCATCGTATCCCTCATGTCGGGCCACACCCGTCAGATAGGCATGATGAAAGCCATCGGCGCCGACGCCGGTCAAATTTTCCCGATGTATTTGGTCCTGGTGCTCAGTTTTGGCCTGCTGGCCTTTGCCATTTCCGCGCCGCTGTCGTTTTGGGCGGCTGTCGGGTTTTTGCAGTTCATGGCCGACTTCCTGAATTTCGACCTGACAACCGCAAGCATGTATCCCGATGTGACGCTGATGCAGGCCGGGGTGGCCCTGCTGACTCCCCTTGTCGCTGCAATCGTCCCGATGATAAACGGGTTGCGGGTATCGGTGCGCGAGGCCCTGGGCAGTTACGGCCTCGGCGGCAGTTCCCAGGCCGCAGCCTCGCCCGGCGAATCGCGCCTCGATTTTATCCCGCGCCAGGTTCTGGTTTCGCTGCGCAACGCTTTCCGGCGCAAGGCCCGCGTCTCGCTGACGATTTTTTCGCTGGTGTTGGCCGGGGCCATTTTTATCGCCGTTTTCAACCTGTGGGCCAGTTTCGACAAGGTGATGGTCGAGGTGCAGGGCTACTTCCTGGCCGATGTCAACATCGCTTTTAATCGCAACTACCATTACGAGACGATTAACAAGGTTGCCATGTCTGTGCCGGGGGTCGAAAGCACCGAAGGCTGGCTGGTTTATAACGCAAGCATCCTGTCCCTCGACGAGGCACAGGAGGACGCGGTTGCCTTCGTGGCCCCGCCGTCCAGTTCCACACTTATCCGGCCTTCGATGGTCGAAGGCCGCTGGCTGATGCCTGGCGACAAAAATGTGATTGTGGTTGGCAACCACCTGCTGCAAATTCGTCCCGACCTGAAGGTTGGCGATTGGGTCACCATCAAGCTGGGCAACAAAAAAACGCGCTGGCAAATTATCGGCACTTATCGCATGCCCGGCAACACCGTTCCACCACTTTTGTATACCAATTATGAATATCTGAGCGCGCAGGTCGGCATGACCGGGCAGGTTTATGAGTTGCGGGTCATCACCTATGACAAGGATGACTGGTCGCAGAACCAGGTCTCGACCGAAATTCAAAAGCAGTTCAAGCAGCGAAAAATCGATGTCAACTATGTCCAGACCGCCGGGCAGTGGTACCAATCGCAAAAAAGCCAGACCGATGTGCTGGTTTACAACATGTTCGTCATGGCCGGGCTGATTGCCGCAGTCGGCGGCCTGGGTCTGGCCAGTACCATGAGCATTAACGTGCTCGAACGCACCCGCGAGATTGGGGTTATGCGCGCCATCGGCGCAGCGGATGGCGACATCCAGCGCATTGTGGTGGCCGAGGGGCTGGTGATAGGGTTGGTCAGTTGGCTGCTGGGCGTGGTCTTCTCACTGCCCATCACGTATGTGCTTATTTACGGCGTGGGTATTGCCATTTTCAAATCCCCGCTTACTTTTGTGTTTGGCTGGCCCGGCTGCCTGGCCTGGCTGGCGGTAATGCTCGGCATCGCGGCGCTGGCCAGTCTCGTCCCGGCCTGGCGGGCCTCCCGGCTGGCGGTGCGGGAAACCCTGGCCTACGAATAAATTACCGCAGGCGATAGGAATGCAAGTGGCAGATGGCGACCGCCAGCGCATCGGCGGCGTCATCGGGCCTGGGAATTTTGGGCAGCGCCAGCAGCACCCGCACCATTTCCTGCATTTGGCGTTTGTCTGCCGAGCCATAGCCCGAGACGGCCAGTTTGACCTCGTTGGGGGTGTATTCGCCCACGTCCAGCCCGGCCTGGGCCAGGGCCAGCAGGATGACCCCGCGCGCCTGTCCGACCGTGATGGCGTTGGTGATGTTTTTCTGGAAGAACAATTTCTCGACTCCGCAGGTGGCCGGTTTGTGTTGGCGTAAAATGCCGGTCAATTGCTGGTAGAGCATATCCAGCCGTTCGGCGTCGGGCATATCCTTTGGGGTGGTGATGACGCCAAAATCGACAGCCTCCAGCGACCCATCGCGGTTCTCGCGGACGAGGCCGTAGCCGGTGGTGGCGGTTCCAGGGTCGATGCCGATGGCGAGCATATTTTTATTCCTTAATCCGCTCATAAAGAGCCATGTTTTCAAAATCGAGAAGAAGCCTGACAGGTTTATCGGTCATATCTTCGATTGAATAATGGCTTTTTTTGACGACATAAAACCTTGTGCCGGTTTCCAACATGGTTGAAAAATCCCGCTCTGGCATTCCATAATACCAAAGATAGTACTCGATTGGAACGTTGGCGGTGTTTGTGACATGGATTGAATCGCCTTCCTTGAAAATGGGTTTCAAGTACTCTACCACCATTTTTGCTTCGGGGAATGCGCTGGTGTCGGGATATTTAGCGATTGTATTATTCGCCATCAATGATAGCGCCAAAAACGCCCCGCTCAAGACGATAGCGGTGTGTGATACTGAGCGAATGAAACCCGGCCTATTTTTGACAATGCTGGTCAGACCATAATCCATCAGTATCAGGGCAAACGGAATGAGATAAATCCAGGTTCTGGCGTAAGGCAGCACTGTGCCAATCAAAAGCACGCCAAATGCGCCAATCATCAGGGCGGGAAAAATTAACGCAAATGCCCAATCTTTATTTTTCCATGAAGAATAAAGACCAGCCAGAAATAAGAATCCGCAAAACACAAGGATGGTAGTTGGAATATCGCGCGTGATTTCGACAAAAGCCTTTTGCAAGTTCGGCAGGAAGCCGGGCAAAAACACCTGCAAACTTGCTCCCTGGACAAACTTGTTTTCAGTAATTGCGGCAACGCCGCTTGAAACGATAATAACCGGTGTGTAAAAGATTGCTGTCAGGAAGGCAGACCACAGAGCATAAGGCAAGACCACGTTCTTCAAAATCTGCCGGAAAGGGTAAGGACGCAGCAAAAGGCCCGACATTGCCCACATAAATAGCCCGGCAACGCCAATGGCTCCGGATGGCATTGTCAGCAGAATAAGGGCAGACAGAAATGCGAGGAAGAATAAACGGGGCTGGGAAGGCGACATAATATATCGTTGCCAAAAAATAGCCAGCAACAAAGTCAGGGTGATAATCAGGGTATAACCGCGCGCATTGGTGGCATACAAGGCAAAATATGGGGTTGCAGCCATGCCCGAAAATGAAATAACGCCTGTTCCAAGTGTAGGCTTGTTAATTTGTACCCAATAAAAAACAAGAAACAAGTTTAAGATACCCGCCATGAAAGCGGGCAGGCGAATGATGACTGGCTCTGACCCCCAAAAGAGTGTTGAAATCTTTACCAGGATGGTGAAAAGAACATGGTTGTTGGGCGCGGAATATTCGAAAACATTCCAGATATTCTTGTTTACATAATTCAGGAAAGTAAAAGCCTCGTCCCCTCGCATTGGTTGGGAAAGAAAATACGCAAAAAGGGTGGTGCCTATCATTAACAGGGGCAGGAACCACAACCAGGCATGAACGGGAATATTGTGATTAAATTCTACGAAGATTCTTATTTGTTGAGAAATCTTCTTGGGGCTGTTAAGGGCGAGTTTGTTAAGAAATTCTGTGATTGTAGCGCCGTCGGTTTTCCACTGGGCGAATCCGTAGATTCCAAGAGCGGTAAGTAAAGCGCCGTAAACAAAAACAACATTTCGAATGATGTCAAATCGTTTTGCAAAGCTGCCTAACACTTTGGGAAACAGGGTTGTGAACTGACCAAAAAGAATACCGGCCAGTACCAATAATGCGCCAGACAAGAAAATTGCAATATCAAACCAAAGTCTTCTCATATCAATTCAGAACTTTTTGGGCATAAGACAGGCGTGAAACCTTTGCCTAGACAATGGTTTCACGCCTTGTTTTAACCGCATTATATTCAAACTCAAAAGTGATTTATACCCCGCCCCGCGAAGGGCAGTACCCAAAAACTATTCCGCTTCGAGAGCCGACAGGGCTTCTTCTGAAAGTTTCAGGTTGTGGTAAACGTCCTGGACGTCGTCCAGGTCTTCGATGGCCTCGACCACGCGCAAGACTTGCAGGGTTTCATCCACGCCCAGTTCGAGTTCCTGCTTGGCAATCAGGCGCAGGCCGCCTTCGTCGGGATTCACTTTGGCCTTGTGCAGGGCGTCGCCGATGGTTTTAAAGGCATCGACCGGCCCGATGATTTCGACGTTTTCGCCGTCTTCGAGCACATCGTCGGCCCCGGCATCGATGGCCAGTTCAAAGGCTTTGTCGTAGGACAGCGCCTTGGCGGCAAAGGTGAAGTAGGATTTGCGCTCGAACTGCCAGCCGACAGCGCCGGGTTCGGCCATGTTGCCGCCGTTTTTGCTGAATGCGTGGCGCAGTTCTGCCACGGTGCGGTTGCGGTTGTCGGTGACGCACTCGACCATGATGGCCGAGCCGTGCGGGCCGTAGCCTTCGAGGGTCAGTTCTTCGTAGGCTGCGCCGTCTTTGTCTTCGCCGGTGCCGCGGCGGATAGCGCGTTCGATGTTGTCTTTCGGCATGTTGCCGGCGCGGGCTTTTTCGATGGCCAGCGCCAGGCGCACGTTGGTATCAGGGTCGCCGCCGCCGTTGCGGGCGGCCATGACAATTTCTTTGGCTAAACGGGTGAAAATTGCGCCGCGTTTGGCATCCACTGCGCCTTTTTTGCGCCGAATGGTTGCCCAATGGCTATGTCCAGACATAAAAACGTTCTCCTTCTCGTGCTTGTTACCGTTTACGGGATTATCAACTCAAGTGCTGAATTATACCATTGAGGCCAATTTCACACAAAAAAGCCGACCGCCAGCGCCCGCGGCCCGGCATGGACGCCAATGGCGGCGGGCAGGGTGTAAATCGGCGCCGAGACGATTCCCAGCCGTTCGGCAAAGGCCCCGGCCAGCATTTCGGCGTCTTCGCGGGCGTCGATGTGCATGACCGACAGATGCGCCTCGGCTGAACGCCCGGCCTGTTCGCAGACCAGGTCTATCAGGCGGGCGACGGCGCGTTTTTTGGTGCGTTCCTGTTCGCAGGGCTGAACCTGCCCGTCTTTGATTTGCAGGATGGGTTTGACCTGCAACAGTTCGCCCAGCAATGCTTTCGCGCCGCCGATGCGTCCGCCTTTTTTGAGATACTCAAGGGTGTCGACCAGGAAGTAGGTGCGCTGGCTGGCGACCAGGGGTTCGAGCCGGGCCAGGATGGAATCGACATCGGTGCCCTCGGTGGCCCATTGCGCGGCCAGCAGGACAAGGGTGGCTGTGTTCCCGGCTATCGTCTGCGTATCCAGCAGGTGGACGGGTAAATCCGGAAAATCGGCGGCGGCGGTCTCGACTGCGCGTACCGTCCCGCTGACCCTGGCCGAGGGCGCAATGACCAGCACAGTCTGGCCTTTTTCCTGCGCATCCTGGAAGACGGGGTGGTAAAGCGCGGGCGGCGGGGCGGCTGTTTTTGGCAGGACGGCGGAGGCTTTGAGCCGCGCCAGGAAGGTTTCGGTGTCTATTTCGCTGTCGTCGCGGTAGGATTGTTCGCCAAAGATGACGATTTGCGGAATCATGGTGATGCCGCGTTGTCGGGCCAGGTCGAGCGGTAGGCCGCTGGTGGTATCGGCAACGATTTTCAGCATCGGTTATCCTTTTTTCAGGCTGACGACCTTGCCGCTTTTGGCCGACTGGTAGAAGGCCAGGATGGCGGCTATGTTGGCGCGGCTGTCGGCCAGCGAAATGTGCGGGGCTTTGCCGAGCAGGATGGCGTCGGCCATGTCTTCGACCTCGCCCAGGTAGGAGTTTTGGCCTTCGATTTTGATGGTTTCCGGTTCGCCTCCGCGCGAGAGGAAGACTTTGGTTTTCTTGCCAGCGTGGAAGGGGGCCGGGATGTGAAGCGTGCCGCTCTCGCCGACGATTTCGATGAAGGCGCGGAAGGGGCCGCGAAAGCCGCAGTCGAATTGGGCGTGGATGTCGCCGGGGAAGAGCATTTGGCCGCTAAAGAATTCGTCGATGCCGCTCTCACCCGTCATTTGCCAGCCGGACACTTTGAGCGGTTCCAGCCCGAGCATGGTGCGGGCATAACTGATGGGGTAGCAGCCGACATCCCAGAGCGCGCCGCCGCCGAAGGCCGGGTCGAGGCGATAGTTGCCGGGGCGATTGAAGGTGAAGGTAAACCCGCCTTTGATGGTCAGGACTTTTCCCAAATCGCCGTTGTCAACGATTTCTTTTACTTTTAGGGTTTGCGGGTGGGTGCGGTACATGAAGGCTTCGGCCAGCACTTTGCCGCTTTTTTCAGCGGCGGCGGTCATGGCGTCCACTTCTTCCAGGCTGAGGGCGAAGGGTTTTTCGCACAGGACGTGTTTGCCCGCTTCGAGGGCCTTTATCGTCCATTCGGCGTGCAGGTGATTGGGCAGGGAATTGTAGATGACGTCCACTTCCGGGTCGGCCAGCAGGGCTTCGTAACTGCCGTGCGCGCGCGGGATGCTGTGCTCGGCGGCATAGGCCCGGGCGCTTTCCTCGCTGCGTGAACCGACGGCGAAGAGGGTGTTGCGTTTCGATTTTGCCAGCGGTTTGAACAGCGCGGCGTTGATTTTGGCGGTGGAGAGCAATCCCCAGCGGAGCGGTTCGGTCATAGGATAGTCCTTTCTGTGTGTGGAATTATTTTACACTATCGGCGCCCGGCAATGAGAAGTTGTTACTTGGCCACGCAGAGGCTGCCCATTGTTTTGTCGAATTCGCGTTGTGAGGTGGTGCCAATCCATTGCCTGACCACCTGTCCTGATGGGTCAAGCAAAACAAAATGGGGAATTCCCCTGACGCGGTATTG
>JAGVAO010000137.1 GCA_020060235.1 Anaerolineales bacterium
CGCGCAGGCGGGTGAGCATGGCGCGCGCTTCGGCGGCGTCGGCGGGCTTGCCGAGGATTTCGCCGTCCAGCGCGACGGTGGTATCCGCGCCGATGATAACCTGCCCCGGCCCCGAGCGCGGCAGGACAGCCTGCGCCTTTTCGATGGCGAGCCGCTCGACATAAGGGCCGGGCTGCTCACCGGGGCGCACATCTTCGTCGATATCGGCTACGTCCAGGTGAAACGTCCAGCCACCGAGGCCGAGCAGTTCGCGCCGCCGCGGTGAATTGGAGGCAAGGATAAGGGTGGTTGCTTCATTCATAACAAATCGGGATTCTATCATACCCGCAGGGCCTCCCACAGGGCCTTCTACAGAGCATCCATCCGTGCATCCTGAAGAAGGTCGTTTTCTTTCTCTGGATGAATCTGATTAACCGCTGTAAAATGAAGTCGAATAGACAGACCCCCAAGGAGAACTCATGAAAGAACTTGTTGAAAAAATTGCCCGCGAGGGCAAAAACCTGGGCAACGGCATTCTCAAGGTGGACGGATTCGTCAATCACCAGGTCGATGCCCGCCTGATGGACGCCTGCGGACGCGAGTTCGCGCGCATCTTCAAAGACCTGGGCGCGACCAAAATCCTGACCGCCGAAATCTCCGGCATTGCCCCTGCCGTCACCACCGCCATTCACCTCGGCCTGCCGGTCGTTTATGCCCGCAAGAACAAGCCCGTTACCATGCCTGACCAGGTCTTTTTAACCCTGGCGCCCTCGCACACCAAAGGCCGCATGGTCGAGTTGATTGTCTCGCCCGAATACCTGTCGAATGGCACGAAAGTGCTCATCATCGACGACTTCCTTGCCAGTGGCGCGACCATTCTTGGCCTGGTACGCCTGGCCCAGACCGCCGGGGCCGAAATTGTCGGCATTGGCGCGTTGATAGAGAAAACCTTCGAGGGCGGGCGCGATGCCCTCGCCAGCCTGGGCGTGCCGGTCGAATCGCTGGCAAAAATCTCCTCGCTGGATGGCGACAAAATCGAATTTGCAGATTAATGAATTTCCTCTACCGCCTGGCCCGGACACCCGCCGGGCGTTTTCTTGTCCGATTGATTTTTACGCACATGACCTTCGCCCTACCCGTATCCCGCCTTCATGAAACTGACACAGTGTTGGCCTTTTGGCATCCAAAACCGGCCTACAAGTTTCACGTGCTCCTGACGCCGAAGCGCCCCGCGGCGTCCCTGGCCGAACTCGACCCGACCGACAGCGCTTTCCTGGCTGACCTGGTGAGCATCGTTCAGTCGCTGGTCAAAGAGTACAAACTCGAAGAAGGCGGCTACCGGCTGGTGGTCAACGGCGGCGAATACCAGGATTTTCCGCATTTGCATTTTCATTTGATTTCGGATTAATCGTCATTTTTGTAGGGGCGTAGCATTGCTACGCCCCTACCACAGGATAACCCATGCACAATTCCATCGCCATTCTCGATTTTGGCTCACAATACGCCCAACTGATTGCCCGCCGCGTGCGCGAGGCGCAGGTTTACTGCGAGCTCTTCCCCTGGGATGCGCCGCGGGAAAAAATCATGTCCATCGAACCGAGAGCCTTTATCCTTTCGGGCGGGCCGAACTCGGCCTATGCGCCGGGTGCGCCGTTCATCCAGGATTTCATCCTCGAAAGCGGATTGCCCATCCTCGGCATTTGCTACGGGATGCAGGCCCTGACCCACGCCCTGGGCGGCAAGGTGGACGCTTCGGCTCAACGCGAGTATGGTCATGCGATTGTCGAGCCCCTGGCGGATAATCCGCTCTTGGGTGGCGATTCCTTTCAGGTCTGGATGTCGCACGGCGACAAACTGACCGAACTACCGCCCGGTTTCAGCGCGCTGGCAAAAAGCGGCAACAGTCCCTTCGCGGCCATGGCCGACCCGGTGCGCAGCTATTATGGCCTGCAATTCCACCCGGAAGTCAACCACACCATCGGCGGCAGTGAAATCATCCGCCGCTTTGTGACCGAGATTGCCGGAATCGTCCCAGACTGGACACCGCAGTCGATTATTGACGAATCTGTAGCAAGAATCCGCCAGCAGGTGGGTGATGCGCGGGTGCTGGCGGCAGTTTCCGGTGGCGTCGATTCGTCGGTGGCGGCGGCGCTGGTTCACCGGGCGATTGGCGACCAGTTGGTGGCGGTCTTTGTCGATACCGGCCTGCTGCGCAAGGACGAAGGCGCGCAGGTGGTGGTCGCTTTCCGCGAGATGCTTGGCGTCGAACTGGTGGCGGTGCAGGCGGCGGAGGAATACTTTGCGGCGTTGGCTGGCGTCACCGAGCCGGAGAAAAAGCGCAAAATCGTCGGCGAGAAGTTCATCCGCATCTTCGAGCGTGAGGCCAAAGCCGTTGGCCAGCCGAAATTTCTGGTGCAGGGTACGATTTACCCGGACGTGGTCGAATCGTCCGCGCCCGACCGCAACAAGGCCGATAAAATCAAGACCCATCACAACGTCGGCGGTTTACCGGAGGATATGCAGTTCGAACTGGTCGAGCCGTTGCGCTATTTGTTCAAGGATGAAGTCCGGGCGGTGGGCGAAGCGCTCGGGCTGCCATCTGAAATGGTTTGGCGGCAGCCGTTTCCGGGTCCGGGATTGACCGTGCGCTGCCTGGGCGAGGTAACCCCCGAAAGGGCCGAGCGGCTGCGCGAAGCGGACGCAATCCTGATTGAAGAATTATCCGCCGCCGGGTTGTTGGGCAAGGGCGCCGGGACGAGCCAGGCGTTTGTCGTCCTGCTGCCGGTGCGTTCGGTCGGTGTGATGGGCGACCAGCGCACTTACCAGGAAGCCTGCGCCATCCGCGCCGTGCTGACCGATGATTTTATGACCGCCGATTGGGCGCGCATTCCGTATGACGTTTTGGCGCGGGTTTCGAGCCGCATCGTCAACGAGGTGCGCGGAATCAACCGCGTGGTGTATGATATTACCAGCAAGCCTCCCGCGACAATTGAGTGGGAGTAGTGTGGCGCAGGATGCTATCCTGCGAGTTTGCATCAAGTTGCTGGCGGGATAGCATCCCGCCCCACAGAGTAGGAGTCCTCCATGTCCCAAGAATCCCGTTCGATAACCCCGCCGCCCATCCACCCGATGGCCGCTTTTGCCACGATTGCGTTGGACGGCATCTTCTTTTTCTTCTTCTTTGAAGCCGTTAACCCGCTGGCCGTGCTGGGGATTGGCGCGCTCGGGTTTGCAGCTACGACAATGGTGCAGCGTTTCATCGATAACGATGGCTGGGGCGCGGCCCTCGCCAAGGGGCTGGTGATGGGAATTGTGGCGGGCGTTCCCTACCCGGTGGCCGGGACGGCCGTTGGACTGCCGCTGCTGGCCTGGGCCGGGTTGAGCCGCTGGTCTTCGGGCAACAACCAGATTGTGGACGAAGCCGCCAAACGTCCGCGCCTGCCAAAAGGCGATGAAGAATAAAACCATTTTGGCTTTTTCCGCGTATATCCTGACAGTGGTTCATACTGAAAGGAGTATCAAATGAACATCGGTGAAATTCTCTCAAAAGCCTGGCAAATTGTCTGGAAGTTTAAAATCCTGTGGATTTTTGGCATTCTCGCCAGTTGTGTTGAAGGGGGCGGCGGAGGCGGGGGTGGAGGGGGCGGCGGTGGGGGAGGCGGCGAAGGACGCCCCATGAATCCCGAAGAACTCGGCCTGCCCGTCGATGGCTGGGTTCTGGAAATGACCCGCTTCTTTGAAAACCTGGCGAACAATCCCGGCCAGTTTATCGGCATCATTGCGTTGATTTTGTTTGTCTTTTGCGTCTTGTGGCTGGTTTTCATGGCCCTGGGCACAATCGGGCGCATTGGCCTGGTGAGCGGCGCGTCGCAAGCCGATAAGGGCGCAGAATCGCTCTCGTTTGGCGAGCTCTGGCGCGGCAGCCTGCCCTATTTCTGGCGGGTCGTCGGCCTGTGGCTGATTCTCTGGCTGGCAAGTTTTGTCTTTGCGATTGTTGTCGGCGGGGTTGTTGTCGCGGGCGCAGTCCTGACGTTTGGACTTGGCCTGATTTGCCTGCTTCCGCTGCTATGCGTGCTGATTCCCCTGGCGTGGCTGGTCAGTGTGGTATTCGAGCAGGCCACGATTGCGATGGTGACTGAAAACCTGTCCATTCCAGACAGCCTCACCCGCGCCTGGGAACTTGTCCGCGCCAATATTGGCAATTACATCCTCATGGCGCTGGTACTGTTTATCATCGAACTGGTGGTCGGTTTTATCATGGTTATCCCGCTCATCCTGCTGGTCGTGCCTTTCCTGATTGGCGGCGCGCTGGGCGCGGCTGAAAACATCGGCACTACTTTGATAATCATGCTGGCCTGTTTTGTGGTATATATGCCGGTGTTAATTGTGTTGGGCGGCATTATGCGCGCATATGTCTGGACTGCCTGGACGCTGACCTTCGTCCGTCTTTCGGCCTTGCCGCGCATCGAACCTGCCCAGCCAGAAATGCTGGATGCCTCTTAGAACCCGACTTTTACGCCTGTTCCTGATAAGTTTTCTCATCAGCCTGGCCTTGCCGCAAGCCTCGCTTGCCCAGGGCCAGGCTTCTGCCGTTCTCTATGCGGTCAACGCCGAGGATTTCCCGCGCATTTCGGGCCTGCTCGATGTTTATGACGAACAGGGACAATTTGTGCGCGGATTGAATCCCGCCAGCCTGTCGATGCTGGAAGACGGGCAGACCATCCGCCCGGACAGGGTCGAACAGCGCGCTGTGCCTTTGCAGGTGGTGGTGGCGATAAACTCCGGCCCGGCCCTGGGGGTGCGCGACGGCAACGGCGTTTCGCGCTACGAGAAGGCGGTTGCTGTGTTGCAGGATTGGGCCGCCTCGCGCCCCGCCGACACCTCGGACCTGTTCAGCCTGACCTGGAATGGCGGAATCATCACCTCGCGCGTCAACCCGCTAACCTGGCGCAACCGCCTGGAACTGTTTGACCCGCAGACGCGCGCTTCGACTCCCGGCCTGGGCGCCCTGGCCTATGCCCTCGACGCGGCGATAGATTCGCCCGTTCCTCCCGGCGGCAAGCGCGCCATCCTGCTGCTTTCCAGCCACCTCGACAACCAGGACATCCCGGCGGTGAACGACCTGACCGCCCGCGCTATCCAGGCCGGGATTCGCGTCCACGTCTGGATAATCGACTCGCGCGACTTTTTCAGCCATCCCGGCTCGCAGGCCCTGCGCGACCTGGCTGCGGCAACTGGCGGCCAAACGCTGGAATTTACCGGGGTGGAGCCGCTGCCCGACCCGGAAGAGTGGCTCGACACCCTGCGCTGGGTCTACGCCTTTGAATATTCTTCGGGGGTGCGCGCCAGCGGACAGGTCAACCTTTCGGCCCTGGTTTCCGCCAATGATTTGGCCTTGAGCACCAATGCGGTCAGCCTGAGCCTGACAGTTTTGCCTCCCAACCCAATCCTGATTTCCCCGCCCGCCCAGATTACGCGCCAGAATCTTGAAGACCAGTTCGACCTTGAAAACAGCCGCCCCTTTAGCCAGGCGATTGAAATCCTGGTCGAGTTTCCCGATGGGCATCCGCGTTCGCTGACCCGCGCGGCCCTGTATGTGAACGATGAACTGGCGCAGGAAAACCTTTCGGCCCCCTTCGAGCAATTTACCTGGGATTTACGCCCATACCTGAACAGCGATACCCATACCTTGCGCGTAGAAGTGACGGATTCGCTGGGCCTGGAGGCCCGCAGCGCGTCTGCCACTGTTGATGTGATTGTCGTCCAGCCGCCGGGCGGGCTGTGGGGGCTTGTCCTGCGCAATAATGTTGCGATTGTGACCACTGCCATTGTCCTGGCTGGCCTGGTTTTGCTGCTGGTCATCTTTTTCGGCGGACGCAACACGCTCAATTTCCTGGCGGAACGCCGTCGCGCGCGCGCCCACCAGCTTGACCCGGTGACCCAGCCGGTTCCGGCCAGTGTCGAGCCGCCGTCCAGCCCGCTTCCGGCGGCCAACCCCTTCCCGTGGATTCGGCGCAAATCCCCGCCGCCGCCCGCCTACCTGGTCAAGCTGACATCCGACGGCCAGCCTTCTCCTGGTGACCCAATCGTCCTTTCGGTTCCCGAACTGACCCTCGGCGCAGACCCCACCCAGGCGACCAATGTCCTCGGCGACCCGTCGATTTCGCCGCTGCATGCCCGCATCCAGCGTACCAATGAGCGTTATTTCCTACTGACAGACAACCGTTCTGTGGCCGGAACCTGGGTCAATTACGAGCCTATCCCCCAAGAGGGCTGTATCCTTGCGCATGGCGACGTGGTAAACTTTGGAAAATTAACCTATCGGTTTGTTTTGGGTAAACCGCCCGCCGTTAAAAAGCCAAAAGTAGAGACCCTCGAACACGAATGATTCACTCTAACCGCGCCCACCTGTTCGTTGCCGCCCAAACCGACCCCGGGCAGTCCGGCAAAAATAACGAGGACAATTTTGCCGTTTCGGCTTACACCCTGAGCCAGTATAACCCGATGCCGGTTGTCTTTGCGGTTGTCTCAGACGGGATTGGCGGTCATCGCGCCGGGGAGGTGGCCTCGAGCATGGTGGTGAACCTGTTCAGCGAAATGGCCGCCGAAAACACCAGCGGCAACCCGCTGACGCTTTTCCAGGAGGGGTTTTACCGGGTCAGCGAGGAGATTTTCAGGCAGGCCGGGCTGGATGCCACCCGCAAGGGCATGGGCGCGACCGTCTCTTGCGCCTGGGTGGTGGGGGATGTGCTTTACATCGCCTATGCGGGCGATTCGCGCATTTACCTGCTGCGCAGCGGAAAAATTTTACAGATTACCCGCGACCATACCTGGGTGCAGGAGGCCCTGGAAAAAGGCATCCTGAGCAGTTCGCAAATCAAGACCCACCCGAACCTGCACGTCATCCGCCGTTATTTAGGCTCTGAAACCCCGCCCGAGCCAGACTTCCGCCTTTTCCTTTCGCCGGGAGATAACGATTCGAAAGCCAGGTCGAACCAGGGGCTGATGCTGATTCCCGGCGATGTGGTCATGCTTTGCACTGACGGACTGACCGACCTGGTCAGCGATGCGGAAATCCTGGCTTCCCTGGCAGGCAACCGGCTCAGCCAGTCGGTGCAAAAACTGATTTCGCTGGCAAACGAGCGCGGCGGACACGATAACATTACGGTGGTCATGCTGGGAATGCCTTTCGATAAGAAACAGCACAAGCCCGGCTGGGTGATGGGCTGAACGCAGCGGTCTTGGGGGGCTATTTTGGCCGGGGAACCCCTGGCGGCTTTTTTACGTCATTGGTTTACCCTGAAAAGAAAAGAGGTATCCCCAATGAATAAAAGTACACAAATCCCTGTTTTATTGCTGATGTTTGCCTTGTTGCTGGCCGCTTGCGGCGCCCCCGGCGGCGCGGACCTGGAAGGTACTTCGTGGAGACTGGTCGAAATCGCCGGCCAGCCGGTTATGCCGGACAGCGGCCCGACCCTCGGTTTTGAACAAGGGCAGGCGGGCGGCAACGGCTCGTGCAACGGTTTTGGCGGCGAATACCAGGCTGCGGGTGGCAAACTCACCTTTGGGCCGCTCATGTCTACCCTGATGTATTGCGAAGACGTCATGGAGCAGGAAACAGCCTACCTGGCCGCGCTTCAAGATGCGGCAGGCTATGAAATCAAAGACGGAATCCTGTTGATATTGAATGTAGACGGGCAAGTGGTCTTAATTTTCGAGCCGCAGTAATGCGCGTTTGAAAACACGGTTGGACAAATTGTAGCAGCGCACTTTGAAAAGGTATAATTTGCGCAGTTTTTCCGTTTCTATCCTTTATTCAAATATGCCGGGCTATGTCGAGAGTTCAAACCTTTTTCCCACTTCTTGTTATTTCACTTTCAGGACTTGTGATAGCGGCCTATGTGGCCTATCATGTTCATGGCGTTTACCCTATCGTCGGGTGGGATTATAAGTATTTTTTTTCACGCCTGGTTGATACCCATTTGCATTATCGTGTAAATGGGTTGACCATTCAATGGTACACCCCCAGTTTTGGCGGCGGGTTGCCTGCTTATCCGCATCCGCTTAATGCCCAATTTTCACTGCCGCAATTGCTGGCTTTGGTGATGGATGCCTGGGCGGCTGTATTGCTGGCGTACGCTATTTACACCCTCGTTGGCTACGCCGGAGCCTATATTTTTTTCAGGCACTCCCTTGGCCTGGGTTGGATGCCTGCCTGCCTGGGCGCGGTGATTTTTAGCGCGAATGGTTTTTACCTGCAACACCTGGCAAACGGGCATATGAATTTCCAGGCATTCCCAATTCTTCCGCTTTTCCTGGTGGCTTTGTTTGATAGGCGATTGTCAATTGCCCACGCTGTCGCCCTTTTTAGCTTGTCCGCTGGCATCCTGGTCTATTCAGCCAGTATCTATCCAACGGCGTTTATTATCTTGTCGCTATTGATTGTCCTGCCGCTGGCCTGGCTCATCAACCCATCGATGTTTGACTGGGCGCGCTTTCGAAAGGTTGTTCTCTGGGGCGGGATTTTATCGCTTGCCCTGGTGATATCCAAAGTCTATGCTGTCGGCTCTTTTATGCGGTTTTTCCCGCGTAATATGCCATCTTCATTCGATATTCCGCTTTTCCTTGCCCCGTTTGGGTTGTTCCTGCAGCTTTTTGGCGCAATGGGGTTGGCTCCTTACTTTGCCTTGACAGGCCAGGACATGGCGATGGTGCGTTCCGTTATGCAGGCTTATACAGGCGCGCCAATCGGGCTATGGGAACTGGATTTGTCGTTGACCCCTGTTGCCTGGATTTTGCTCCTGGGGGGGATTGCCAGGTTACCCTTTTCCTTGTGGCGGGCTGTGCCAAACCTTCGCTCTCAATGGAAATATTTTCTGGCCCTGGCTTTGCTTGGCTTTGCTGTCTGGCTTGCCCTTGAGTTTACATTCGCTCGCGGATTTTTCTACCCAACGATACGCGAACTGCCGTTTTTGCGGGCCATGCACGTCAATCCTCGCTTTGGTTCGGCATTTATCTTTCCTTTGGCGTTGTTTGCTGCCTACACCCTGCATGTTTGGTTGCGTTCCCGCTCGGAGCGATTTCGCCTGGCGGTCTTTTTGCCCCTTAACCTGCTTGCAATTGCCGGGCTGGCGGCATATTTTCTCCTTCCCCTCGAACGTTTGCAGCAGCGAACTTTTTTCATTGGCGGTTTACAGGACGTCTATCAGAAAATCGAGCGGGGAGAAACTTTCCCGATTTCTCATGTGACTGATATCAACGACCAGCGCGTTTTCGACGACCGGGCCAGCAACATACGCCCTTATGAAGTTCTCTTTGGTTATACATTGGGGACTTTTAGCCCGGATATCAGGGATGGCCTGGCTCGAGATGTGCGCGAGGGCGCATTTAATATGACCAACCCCGCTGGTCTGGTTTACCCTGAAGTAAACGGATTGCAGCCCTGGGAACGCATTTCTACACAGCAGGCCGGGCAACTGGAAGACTTTCTGGCGCGCCGCCAGCCTGACTGGCAAATACCTGTCGCCCAGGAAGCGGCCAACCTGGTTTCGCTTCTGGCATCCTTGTTGTTAATCGCCCTTTTTTTGCCCATTGGCCGCTGGACGCAATGGATTAACAAAAAGTGACAGCCATCAGCCAGATGGCTGTCACTTTTTAACTGCTTACTGAAAACTGTTTACTGGCTACTGCTCACTGTCATACCCTTCCGGCAGCCAACAACATAATACAAGTTCGCGCGCTGCCCGCACCTCGTCCATGCGCCCGAATGGGGTGGTGTGCGGGGCGGTTTTGACCAGGTCAGGGTCGGCTTTGGCTTCCCCGGCGATTTTGATGAGCGCATCGGCAAACCGGTCAAGGGTATCCTTGTTCTCGGTCTCGGTCGGCTCAATCATCAGCGCTTCACGCACAATCAGCGGGAAGTAGTTGGTCGGCGGGTGGAAGTTGTAATCCATCAACCGTTTCGAGATGTCGAGCGCGCGCACGTCCGAGCCTTCGACGCGGCCTTCCATGACGAACTCGTGCATACAGATGCGGTCAAACGGGATTTTGAACGTCCCGCGCAGGCGCGCCGCCAGGTAGTTGGCGTTCAGCACCGCGTAATTCGAGATGTCGCGCAGCCCGTCCGGGCCGTGCATGGCGATATAGGTATAGGCCCGCACCAGCCCGCCGCCGAAATGGCCGTGGAAGGATTTCATGCGTCCGATGGAATGTTTGGGGGTGACAAAGCCATACAGCGGAGGAATGTCCTCCTCGCCGTCTTCCAGGATGCCGACCAGCGGGGCGGGTAGGAAGTCGGCCAGCCGCTCGCTGACGCCGACCGGGCCGGAGCCAGGGCCGCCGCCGCCGTGAGGGACGGCAAAGGTCTTGTGCAGGTTGAAGTGCATCACGTCGAAGCCCAAATCGCCGGGGCGGACGATTCCAAGCAGGGCGTTCAGGTTTGCGCCGTCGCCGTACATCAGGCCGCCGCAATTGCGCACCAGTTTGACCACTTCCTCGATGTTCTCATCGAACAGGCCGAGAGTGTTCGGGTTGGTCAGCATCATGCCGACCACCGTGTCGTCGCATTCGGCTCTCAGGGCGTCCAAATCGACATTGCCGCGCGCATCGGAGGGGATGACCTTGACGGTCATGCCCAACATGCCCGCCGAAGCCGGGTTCGTGCCATGCGCCGCATCGGGGATGAGCATCTTGATGCGCTTGTCGTCGCCGCGGGCTTTGTGGTAGGCGCGCATCATCAGCACGCCGCAAAACTCGCCGTGCGCCCCGGCGGCGGGCTGCAGCGTGACTGCCGCGAAGCCGCTGATTTCCTTGAGCCATTCCTGCATCTGGTACATCAACAGCAGGTTGCCCTGTACGGTTTCGATGGGCTGGAGCGGATGCGTGAACAGGAATCCCGGCAGGCGGCAGGTGTCTTCGTTGATTTTGGGGTTGTACTTCATCGTGCATGAACCCAGCGGATAAAAGCCGCCGTCCACGCTGTAGTTGTACTTCGAGAGCGCCATGTAATGGCGGACGACATCCACCTCGGCCACTTCGGGCAGGGGCAGGTCGTCGCGCAGCAGGGACTCGTCGGGCAGGTCGAAGTGCGGAACGTCTGGCTTCGGGAAGGTCACGCCGGTGCGTCCGGGCGAAGACAGGTCGAAGATGGTCGGCTCGGTCATGAGAGCACCTCCTTGACGACTTCCACAAACAGGTCGATTTCTTCTTTTGAGTTCATTTCGGTCACGGCCACCAGCATGTGGTCTTCGAGCGCGGGGTAATCCTGCCCGAGGTCGTAGCCGCCCAGGATGCCGTGTTCGAGCAGGTGTTCGTTGATTTCAGACACCGGCTTGGGGAAACAAACCGCAAATTCGTGGAAGAAGGGCTGGCTGAAACACAACCCGACGCCTTCGATTTTGCTCAGTTCGGCGGCGGCGTAGTGGGCTTTCTGGTAGCACAGGTTTGCAACCTGTTGCAGGCCGGTCTTGCCGATGGTGGAAAGGTAAACCGCCGAAGCCAGCGCCAGCAAGCCCTGGTTGGTGCAGATGTTGGATGTGGCTTTTTCGCGTTTGATGTGCTGTTCGCGCGCGGTCAGGGTCAGGACGTAGGATTTTTGCCCGCGCGAATCGACCGTTTCACCGACCAGCCTGCCCGCCATTTTATGGACATATTGCTTGCGGGTGGTGAAGAAACCGAGCGAGGGGCCGCCGTACCACATCGGCAGGCCGAGCGGCTGTCCCTCGCCGACGACGATATCCGCGCCCATTGCGCCGGGGGTCTTGAACAACGCCAGGGCGGTGGGGTTGGCCACCACGCAGACCAGCGCGCCCTCGGCGTGGGCGGCTTCGATGAGCCGGGTGTAGTCGAAGACCCGTCCGAAAAAGTCGGGGTACTGGACGATGACCAGGGCAGTATCCTGGTCGATTAACGGGAGCAGGACCTCGGGCGAAGCCTGCAAATCGGAATCCGCCTCGTCGCCGGCGACCGCCAAATCCATCCCCTGGGTGTAGGTGCGGATGGTTTCGCGGTATTGCGGATGGACGGTGGGCGAGACAACCACCTTGCGGCGTTTGCCGCGAAAAACCGCAAAGGCCAGGTTGACGGCCTCGGCGGCGGCAGTTGCGCCGTCATAGTGGCTGGCGTTCGAGAGTTCCATGCCGGTCAGGGCGGTCATCAGGGATTGGTACTCGAAAATGCCCTGCAATGTGCCCTGCGAGATTTCGGGCTGGTAGGGGGTGTAGGCGGTGTAGAATTCGCCGCGGCTGATGATGTGGTTGACCACCGATGGGACGTAGTGGTTGTACATGCCCGCGCCGAGGAAGGAGACCAGGTCGCCGCGCACGTTTTCATTGGACGAGGCCAGTTCGGAGAGCAGGCTGGCGGCTTCCATTTCGGTCAGCGCCGGCGGCAGGTTGAGTTTGGGGAAGCGATATTTGGCGGGAACAGCCTCGAAGAGCGCATCCAGGCTCTTGACGCCGACCGTTTCCAGCATCGCATCCCGCTCTTTGGGGGAGGTGGGGATGTAGGTCATGGCAGTATCCAGTGTTCAGTTTTCAGTATCCAGTTTTCAGCATCCAGTGTTCAGTTTTCAACGTTTGCTGGTCACTGAAAACTGGATACTGGTTTCTGGATACTGGCCACTTACTAATGCGCCCGCTCTTCGCAATACTTCTCGTAAGCCGCCGCGTCCATCATGCCGGAGCCGTCGCCGCCTTCGATTTGGATGAACCAGGCTTCGCCGTAGGGGTCGCTGTTGATGTTTTCGGGGGCGTTGGCAAGGTCTTCGTTAATCGCCACGACTTTGCCCGATACGGGGGACATGACATCGGAAGCGGCCTTGACCGATTCGACCGAGGCGATGGCCTGCCCGGCTTCGATGTCGTCGCCGACGCCGACGGTGATTTCCATAAAGACGATGTCCGAGAGTTGTCCCTGGGCGTAGTCGCTAATGCCGACTTTACCGGTCGCCGGGTCGAACCATTCATCGGATTTTGCATATTGCAGGTTGCTGGGGGTGTTGGACATGGGGTTGCTCCTTCTGTGGGAATGGATATTGGTAGATTTTGTGAAATTAACCGCCAAGAAACCAAGGGGCCAAGGCGCCAAATTTTTTATTTTTTCGTCCAGACAGCACGCTTGATGCCATATTTCAAAACCGGAACATTGAAATTGACCAACAAACCGAGTTCCAGTCCGGTCGTGCGCAGGTACGACATGATTTGCGCCTGGTGAATTGGGGCCAGAGCATCAACTGCTTTGAGCTCAACGATGAGTTTTTTGTCTACCAGCAAGTCTATACGGCCTTCGCCAATTGCTTTGCCGTCATATTCAACAGAGACCTTGACCTGGCGCTCGTGCGGGATACCCTGCTTTGTAAACTCAATACAGGTGGCTTCTTCGTACACGTTCTCTAAAAAACCTGGGCCAAGTTTTCGATGGACTTCAATTAAAGCCCCAATTACCCGGCGCGCTAATTTGTCTACTTCGGGGCTGGGTTCTTGCATTTTTGTGGGCACTATTCGTGGACGATTATCCATCACTAAAATCTTGGTGGTCTTGGCTGCTTGGCACCTTGGCGGTTAAAAAACATCAGGGCGCACGAAAAACATCATGCGCCCTCTGTAATGTGACCTGAGAGATTCGCACTTCGGTTTTGGGTTTCGATATGTCCTGAAAACCATCAGGACTACTCAACCCTCCGCTCAGTGCTTGCCCCGTCGGTGTTCCCGCATTTGGGGAACTTTCCAGAAGAGTTTCGCAACAGGGTCCTTTTGCCTGAGAGTTTCACCTGCGCGTGCCCGCGGCAGGTTTGCACCTTCGGCGCTTGCGCGGGGAAAAATCCGCGCTTGTCTCTTCCCTGTTTCGATTGAATTGTGTCTTGATTCTATGAAGAAGCGCAACCAAAGTCAAGTGAAAAATGTCAGGTTTAACAAAGCCCAAAGGTTGGGTTTCAGAGGACCGGCGCGCCGGGGCTGCGTTTCAGGAATTGCCCATCGCCCGATTTGCCGAGCCACTGTTCACCATCCACAATCAATTTGCCGCGCAGGAAAACCTTTTCGGGGTAGCCGGTCAGTTCCCAGCCTTCGTACAGGTTGTAGTCGGTGCGCTGCTGGCTGTGCGCCACGCCATAGGTTACTTTTTTGGCCGGGTCCCAGACCACAATGTCGGCGTCCGAACCGGGGGCAATTGCGCCCTTGCGCGGGTACAGGCCGAAGATTTTGGCCGGGTTGGCGCTGGTCAGGGCCACAAACTGGTTGGGCGTGATGCGCCCCGCGCCTACGCCGGTCGTCCATAAAACCGGCAGCCTGTCTTGCACGCCGGGCAGGCCGTTCGGGATTTTGGTAAAGTCGCCCGCGCCGAGTTCCTTGCCGGGAATGGCGATTGGCTGGCCTTCGTAAACAATCGGCTTCGAGCCGTCGAAGAAGAACGGGCAGTGGTCGGTGCCGACGGTCTGGATGTCCCCGTCCACAAGCGCTTGCCACAGGCGGGCGTTGTCGGCCTCGCTGCGCATGGGCGGGGAGCAAATCCACTTTGCGCCGTCGGGACGTTTGAGATGCTCGACGGTGAAGAACAAATACTGCGGACAGGTCTCCCCCATGACCGGCACGCCACGCTCGCGGGCATACTGTAGCATATCGGCTTCGCCCCCGGCGTTCATGTGGACGATGTACATCGGCGCATCTGCCATTTGGGCTAGGGCGGCGGCGCGCAGGCTGGCATCGATGGCGCTCCAGGCCGGGCGGGTGTGGGCGTGCCATTCGGGGCTGGTATGTCCGGCGGCCAGGGCTTCGCTAATCAGTTGTTCAATGACATCGCCGTTTTCGGCGTGAATCATGACCAACATGCCATTCTCGCGCGCGATGCGCAGGGCTTTGTAGATGGCCCCGTCGTCTAGGCGCAGGCGGCCATTGTAAGCGGTGAAAACTTTCAGGGTGGTGATGCCCATCTCGACCAGCGAGGGGATTTCAGCCGCAATGACCTCGTCGAAACGGGTCAGGTTCATGTGAAAAGAGTAGTCGATAGCGGCTTTGGCCGATTTTTGCAGCCACAGGTCAACCGAATGCTGAAGCCCATGCGGTTCCTGGACGACGAAATCCATCACCGTTGTTGTCCCGCCGAATGCGGCGGCTTTGTGGCCGGTGTAGTGGTCGTCCGACGAGACCGTGCCGAACATGGGCAGGTCGAAGTGGCAGTGCGGGTCTACCCCGCCAGGGAGCAGGAATTTGCCCGTCGCATCGACGACCAGGGCTTCGGGTGGCGCGTCCAGGGACGGGCCGATTAAACGGATTCGCTCTCCTTCGATGAGAACATCCGCTTTGACGGTTTCGTCTGCTGTGATTAACGTCCCGTTTTTAATTAAGGTGGTTTTCATCGGCTTTCCTCCACATCGGCAGGCTTTGTCTCTCCTATTGTAATCGAACCCGCGCGCCGCGCGCCCTCTTGCCTTTTCTGAAAGAATGTGCTATTTTTACCCCGCGAGGAGAGTTTGTTCGATGAGTGAAAACCCGAAAACCGTCGTTGTGATAGAAGATGAACCGGATGCCGCCGATATGTTCGGCGAGATGATGCGCGTCAACGGTTTTCGCGTGGTCAAAAGTTATACCAGCGGCCCGGCGATTTCGATTATCGAGCAGGAGAAGCCCGACGTCATCATCCTGGATGTGATGATGCCCGAAATTTCCGGCATCGATATTTTGCGCATGATGCGCGCCAGACCCGATTTGTCGAAAATCCCCGTGATTGTCGTTTCGGCCAAAAGCATGCCTGCCGATGTGAAAACCGGTCTCGAAGCCGGGGCCTCGGTCTACCTGACCAAACCGGTCGGGTTTCTCGACCTGAAACAGGCGGTGGAAGATATCTTCCAGTAACCCCGGTTCGTTTATGAGCATGATTCGCGCGTTTATCGCGTTGGAAATCCCCCCCGTCCTTCAAGACGAAATTTCCCGGGCCAGCGCAGGCCTGAAACAAAAACTCGGCGATTCGGTTCGCTGGGTTGCGCCGCATAACCTGCACCTGACCCTTAAATTTCTTGGGGATGTCCCGCGCCCTGGCCTGGATGCGCTTGCCCTGGCGCTAGGCGCGGAACTTGGCCGCCTGCCGCTTTTCGAGTTAACGCTGGCGGAATTCGGCGTGTTTCCGAACCCCAAACGTCCGCGGGTGCTGTGGGTTGGGGTGCAGGCCCCGCCCGCCCTCGAGCAAGTGCGCCGGGTGGTCGAAGCCTGCGCCGCCCGCCTGGGGCTTGCGCCTGAAGAAAAAAAGCCCTTCTCCCCGCACCTGACGATTGGCCGGGTGCGCGAAACCGCCAGCCCGGCGGGTTTGCAAGCCGCCCTGCAAGGGTTTCATCCCGGCAGGCTGGGCGCATTTACGGTCGAAGGGCTGCGCCTGTTCCGCTCTGACCTGCGCCCGCAAGGCCCGATTTACACATCCCTGGCGCTGCTGCCGCTGGCGCGCGAGAATTTTCCTGAAACCAACGAGGTGACCCCTGAATCCGCTTGAACTTGCCCACACCATTGTCAACGCCCTTGAAGAAAAGAAGGGCGAAAACATCGTCCTGATGGACTTGCAAAACATAGCCTCCTTTACCGATTATTTCGTCATCTGCACTGGCAGCAGCGACCGTATGCTCAACGCCCTGGCAGACGGCGCAATCGACGCGGCGCGCATCAAGCACCGCATTAAAGGCCGTCCGCAGGGCGATGCTTCGGCGGGCTGGGTGGTGGTCGATTTTGGCAACGTCATCCTGCATGTGTTTGCCGATGAACAGCGCGCCTATTACAATCTCGAAGAGTTATGGCGCGAAGGCAAGACCCTGCTTAAATTGCAATAATGACCGGTTTAAAGCAAAACATCCCGTTTTCAGGCGGGATGTTTTTTGTTTGCAGCAATTAGGGCTGGCTTACTTCTCGAAAATCCAGCGGTCGACATCACGCGACCACTCGACCAACTCTTCAGCCTTGAACCACAGCGCGGTTTCGGCGGCCCCGTTTTCGACCGAGTCGGAAGCGTGGGTCAGGTTGCGGCCCACCTCGAGGGCGAAATCGTGCCGGATGGTGCCGGGCGCGGCTTCCCATGGGCGGGTTGCGCCCATCGTCTGGCGGATGGCCGCAATCGCGTTCGGGCCTTCCCAGACCATCGCCATAACTGGCGCGGAGGTGATGTAAGCAATCAGGCCGTCATAAAACGGTTTGCCTTTGTGAATGGCATAATGGGTTTCGGCCAGTTGGGTTGGCACTTGCAGGAATTTTGCCGCAACCAGGCGCAGGCCGCGCCGCTCGAGGCGGGCAATCACCTCGCCCACCAGTCCGCGCTGGACGCCATCGGGTTTAACAAGCACTAGGGAACGTTCCACAGTTTTCCTCCATCGAAATTGAAAATGACGGGCGGGATTGTACCATAAGACGGGCATCGGAACGGCCAGGCCAACTTGCCGCTGGCAATAAAAAAACCGGCCCGGAGACCCGGACCGGTTTGGCTTGCTGGTTTTGTTTTACTCGTTCAGGCGCCCAACTTCGGCGTTGATTTGGGGCAGGAGCGAGTTAATCTGGTCCATGTGGGGACCGGCGTTGTCTATCTGGTTGATGTCACCCGATGCGATGGCCGCATTGTAGGCATCGACGGCTTTCAGGGTGGCGTCGGCCAGTTGCTTGACCAGGCCAGCCAGGCGGGTGTATTCGTCCGAATCGGGTTCGGGCAGGTTGTTGAGGGCCTGGGCCGAACCGCGCAGGGCCGAGAGGGTGGTTTCGGTCTCGGCAACCCACTGCGGGTCGGTGAATTTGGCATTATCGCTGTTCATGACATCTATCTGGGCATTGAAGTTGGCGACCGCACCGTTGAACTCGTCAATCGCCGGGTTGAGCGCATCGACGTACGCGCTGCCGCAGGCCGTCAGGGTCAGGGCCAGCAGGCCGACCAAAAGCATGAGTAAAACCTTATTGTTCTTTGTTACCGTTTTCATTTTTTCTCCTCCAGTTTGGTTGAATGCGGATAAATCTAGTCAACATAGTAGCATATCGTTGGGCTAATGTAAAGCACAAATCGGTAAATATGTGCAATAATAAGGCCAGTTTAGCTAACCAAATCAACCCAGCCGAGCGGAGGTTTTGATGCAACACACAGCTTTTGCAACCACAACACGCGGCCTGAACCGCGACCTGCCGCCCATGCGCCTGTATGAGAAGGCCAAAAAACTCGGCATTTGGAACCCGAGCGAGATAGATTTTTCACAGGACAAGGCGGATTGGGACTCCCTGGCCGCAGACGAAAAAGACCTGATGTGGCGATTACTGGGTCTTTTTGTTTCGGGGGAAGAAGCGGTCACCCTTGACCTGCTTCCGTTAATCGGCGTGATTGCTGCAGAGGGCCGCATCGAGGAAGAAATGTACCTGACCACCTTCCTGTTCGAAGAAGCCAAACACACAGATTTTTTCCGCCGTTTCCTCGACGAGGTTGCTGGCGGACGGGTAGACCTGGAAACTTATCACGCTGAAAATTATCGCTTTCTCTTTTACGATGCCCTGCCCGCCGCCCTGTTGTTACTTAAGGACGACGCCTCCCCGGCTGCGCAAATCCGCGCTTCGGTAACCTATAATATGGTCGTGGAGGGTGTCCTGGCCGAAACCGGCTACCACGCCTTCTTTACCGCGCTGGAGCGCAACAACCTGATGCCCGGCCTGCGCAGGGGCATTTCCCTGCTCAAGCAGGACGAATCGCGCCACATCGCCTACGGCATTTACCTGCTCTCGCGCCTGGTCGCCGAACATCCTGATTTATGGGATGAACTGCAAACCCAGATGAATTCCCTGCTCCCGGCGGCGATTGGGGTCATTGGCGACGCCTTTGCGGCTTATGAGACAGTTCCGTTTGGGCTGGTGGAGGAGGACTTCATCAACTATGCCATGGACCAATTCAGCAAACGCGCAGAGCGGCTCGAAAAAGCCCGCGGTGCCAGCCTGGATGAAATCAACCGGGTGACGAAAACCATCATTGAAAGCGGCGACGCTTAAACTTGAAGGAGGTTTGATTTATGGACGAACTTCAGCGCCAGCAAACCAGGAAGAAACTCGACGATTTTGCCCGCCAGTTTGACACGGTTGGCGACCCCAACCTGGGCGAGCTGTTCAACCTGCTCGAGCAGGTTGTCAACAGTCCCAACCCGCAGCCCGAACAAATTGCCGAAAATCTCGCCTCGGCGGCAGAGAACCTGCAGGCCGCCCTGCCCGACCTTTCCGGGGTTTCCGAAGCGGCCGAATCGTTGCTGGGATTGGCTGGCGAATTACTCTCTGGTCTCGGCGACACTTAGGAACTGCTATGGTGCTCAAATTGCAAGATGTTCTCCCCGTCGTTCTTTCAGTCCTGATTATTGTCCTGGTGGCGGTTTTCGAGAAGCAGAGTAAACTGTTCGCGGCCATTACCGCCACTATGCCGCTGACCATCCCGCTGGCGCTGTGGATTGTGTTTTCGTCCTCCGGCGGTGAGAAGACTGCCGTGACCCAATTTACCCAGAGCCTGGCGCTCAGTTTGTTGCCGACCCTGGCTTTTGCGGTAACCATCTGGCTGGCGGCGCGTTCGGGTATGAAACTTGTCCCGATTTTGGTGAGCGGATATGCCGTCTGGGGTTTGGGCACAGGACTGCTGGTGCTCCTGCGCCGCTGGCTTGGTCTTGGTTAATGCGCGTCACAACGCGTTGAATTTTATTATCCGTGTGGAGGCTGATATGAAAATCGTTTTTACCATCCTTGGCGTTTTTGTTATCCTGGTAGGCTGTGTCTGGTTTTTGCAGGGAGCAAACATCCTGCCGGGCAGTGTCATGACCGGCGACCCGCAATGGTCCATCAATGGCGCAATCGCCATCCTGGTTGGCGCAATTGTGATTTGGCTGTCCAGCCTGGGCAAGGGCGGCAAGAAGAAGGGCAAAGACTGACAGGCAGCCTCCGACAAAGTAAGACCCCGCTTTTTTGCAAAAAAGCGGGGTCTTTTGGCTTTTTGTTTCCCGACAAACCGTCATGCGAATTTGATTAATCCTCCCGCGCCTGAAAATGCTATACTGATATTAGACATCCATACAGCGAAAGGAGGTTTTTATGCCCGCTATTACCATCTCCCGTGAAATCGGCAGCCAGGGTGATAGCATCGCAGAGCAGGCCGCCCAAAGGTTGGGGTATCA
>JAGVAO010000215.1 GCA_020060235.1 Anaerolineales bacterium
CCGGGTTGAGCGCGAATTGCTTTTTGCTGATTTTGGTGGCCTTGCGGCATTTGGGACAATGGGCGTCATAATGCGCCTCGGGGTTTTCCTTGAACAATTCCGCAATTTTCGCCACTTCTTCCTTGTTGATGGAAAACGGCATCGAGCAGGCTGAACATTTGATTTGCATGAGAGTCTCCTTTTTTGGGGTGGTGGGCGATGGACGGTCTATGGTCTACCATCTCCCGTCCACCGTCTAATCCTTATACGGGTCGAATACGTCTTCCCCGGCCATGGCGACGCCGATGGGTTTGAGTGTGTGCAGGATTCGCACGCTGGCGGCATGGTGTTTCAAAACTTCGGGCAGGCGTTTGTAGCAGTGCGGCGATTCGTCGGTGCCTGCGCCGCGCAGTTCTACGCCTTCACGCCGTATCCATTCTAGCATCATCTCGCGTGAAACCTGGCCGGGAGTGATGACTTTGCCTGTTTTGCGGTTAATTTTACCTCGCGCGGCGGTGCGGCTCATCACCCTCCCCGCGCCGTGCACGGTCGAGTAGAGCGCGGCTTTCGACTCGTCCGAATCGACACCCTCAAGGATAACAGAAATATCGCCCATCGAACCGCCCACAAATCCGCGCTGGCCGGGGAAGGCCGGGGTTGCGCCCTTACGCACGACCCAGACATCCTGCCCGTTGTGGTTTTCACGCCAGGCGTAATTGTGATGGTTATGCACCTCGTCGAGGATGTTGGCGCGCAGCATCCGGGCAACCTGGTCGCAGACCCAGTTGCGCCCGGCATAGGCGTAACGGCCAGCCAGTTCCATGCAAGCCAGGTAGTCCTCGCCCAGGCTGGAGCGGAAGGAGAAAATCAGCGGGTCGACGTCCATGCCGTCCTGCGCGCCGCCCGCTTCGAGGAAGTAGGTAGCGGTCTTGTGGCCCAGCCCGCGCGAGCCAAAGTGGACGCCTATCCAGGCGCGTCCCTGCTCGTCTTCGAGCAAATCGACATAATGATTGCCGGAGCCGATTGTGCCGAGTTGTTCGTGGGCCATCTTTTTGTGCGGGGCAACGGCGCGCAACTTCCAGGCCGGGTCTTCAAATAGCGGATGGTCAACACGGATTTCGTTCTTTTGCCCGATGCCAAAGGACAGGTTGCGCCAGATGTCGTCCATAATCTTGCGGATGTTTTTGCGCACCTCGGCAGCGGGAACATCTATCAAGACGGCTTTGTTGCCACAGGCGATGTCGAACCCGACGCCCGACGGGCTGATGTGTTCGTAATAAGCCAGCACCCCGCCAATTGGCACGGCATAGCCTTTGTGGTGGTCGGCCATCAACGCGGCGGCATCGGCGGTGCGGGCGCAGTTCTTGATTTGCGAGAACGCTGACTCATCAACCAGGTCGCCCCAGACTGGAATTCCTTCTATCTCTTTCATGGCGGTATTTCCTTCTGGTCGTGGACGGAACCGTCCTCGGGTTACTGTCCGCCGTCCTGTTGCAGTTCCAATAAATCCCATTTGTTGCCGTACAGGTCTTCAAAAACAGCCACTATGCCGTAGGCTTCCTGGCGCGGTTCTTCGAGAAAGCGAACCCCTTTGGATTTCATAGCGTTATGGTCGCGCCAGAAATCGTCGGTGTGCAGGAAGAGGAAAACCCGTCCGCCGGATTGGTTGCCGATGGCGGCAGCCTGCCGGGGTGAGTCGGCCCGCGCCAAAAGCAAGCAGGCCTCCTCCGCTCCGGGCGGGGCAGCCAGCACCCAGCGTTTGCCAGCGCCCAAATCCGTATCTTCCAACAATCGAAAACCCAATTTTTGGGTGTAGTAGGCAATCGCTTCGTCGTAATCGCGCACCAGCAGGGCCATTGCGCCGATTTTTTGCTTCATGTGGCGAAACCTTCAGGCATTTTGGTCTCATCGTGGTCGGCGGTCAGCCTGTTTATATCATCCGCTCTTTCGGGATATTTTGCAAGCAGTTCGGGACGTAGGCCGCCCTCAAAGCAGTCGCCGGTGAAGCCGGGGGCGACGGTGCAGCCGTAGAGCGCGTAACGCCCGCCTGCGAGCAGGTGTCCGGCCTGCCAGACGCCCGCCGGGATGACGAACTGGACAAACTGACCCTGAAGCGGGTCGCCGCCCATGACCACTTCCCGGCTGGAGCCGTCGGGGTAGAGCAGGACGAGGCACAGCGGGTCGCCCCCGTAGAAGTGCCAGACTTCGTCCGCGCTCAGGCGGTGGAACAGGCTGACGCTGCGCGGTTCGTCGCAGTACAGGCCGAGCATGGCCGTGCCGACGGGCTTGCCTGCCTCCGTTTCGGCGGCGGAGCGGTAGGTGCTGGCGAAGAGCGTCCCCTCAACAGGCAAAGGCTGGAAATTGAAATGCTCGATAAGCGCCTTGACGTCCGGGTGCATGGTTACTCCTCGTCCAACTCGCGGCCAGGGCGGAGTTCTTTCTCGTAACAGACATATTCCGTCTCGATGGTCATCCCGGCTCGCTCATAGAGTCGGGTCGCGCCGGTAGGATTGGAAGCATCGACGCCCAACCCGACGACTTTTTCGCCGCGCCGATAGAATTCTCCAAACGAATAGAGAAGAAGGGCCATGCCCAGGCCCTGTTTGCGCCAGGCGCGGCGCACGCCGAGGCTCCAGACCCAGCCCATGTTTTCGCGCTTCCGGCAGACAGAAACCCCGGCGATTTCGTCCCCGCTCCAGGCCACAAACCACAGGTCGGGCTGGTAACGCTCCGGGGACATGCGCCTCTTCTTCCATTCTTCAAAGGATGGCTTGATGTGACCCCAGTGGTCAGCAAAGGCTTCTTCAAGGGCTTCGTAAACCGGGTAAAGATGTTCAGCCTCAACAAAAGGCCGAATTTCGACGCCGGGCGGGAATTGCGGGGCAGGCGGGGGTGAATCAAGTTTAATTCGCATTGACCAGTGAAAGCGGGTAGCTTTGAAGCCTTCGTTTTCATGCAGGGAACGCCCGGTCTCATCGCCAATGGTCATATGGTTGCGCAGGTAAACGCGCAAATCAGGTTGCGCCTTGTCCATTTCAAGCCGGGCGCGGGTCTCGAGCGCATGCAGCATGGATGTGCCGATTCCCAGCCCCTTGAATTCAGGGTGGACATAACCATCCCCTTGCAGGCTGGCATGGCCGGGATAGACATAAAGCTCCTCGTAGCCAACCACTTTGCCAGATGGGTCAGTCACAACCCAAACATCCGTTTCAAGGTTGAAATTCTCATCCCATGCCGATTTGAGTTCGGCGGGCGAAACAGCATCGTCCGGGTCGCCGTCGGCAGTGCAGACAGCCAGAATCAGGTCAGCAACCGGCTCCAGGTCGTTCGGTGTGGCCGCGCGCAGGGTAAAGCCAGGGGGAAGAGTGTGATTGGTGGCCATAATGTTTTCCATTTTGTGCAGGGGCGACCCGCTGGGCCGCCCCTGCAAGGATAATTAAACGGTCTGCGTGCTGATTTCCTC
>JAGVAO010000107.1 GCA_020060235.1 Anaerolineales bacterium
ACTTGGCAAGGCCTGATTTGCCCGGCAGCTGTCAAACCGGTTCTTCCGGCTCCGATACCCGGCGGCGGGATTCGGCCAGGAGTTCTTCGATACTCATATTCCGATGGGCTTTTCGCGCCGGGTGATAGTGGACATGCACCCGCCGCACGTTCGGCACCACATCACAGAGCAGGGACTCGACCTTGCTGGCAATTTCATCGCCCTCGCGAACCGTCATTCCACCGTCCACGCCAATGGTCAGGTTAAGGACGATGTGCGGGCCAAAGCGGTGGGCCTGGACTTCCTCCAGTTGTTTGATACCCGGCATGTCGAGCAGGATGGTGCGGATTTGTCCGGCCAGTTCGCGGCTGGGGACGGCGTCCATCAACTCAACCGACGACTCGCGCAAAATATATATCCCAGTCCGCAGGATCAGCAGGGCCACGAGCGCCCCGGCCAATGGGTCAACCCAGGGCAGGCCTCGCTGGCCAAGGAAGATGCCCAGCGAGGCCGCCGAAGCCGAAAACAGGTCGTTGCGGTGGTCGTAGGCCATGGCCTGTACGACCGGGTTTTTGGTCTCGCGGCCCAGGCGGGTGATGTAATTGGTCAGGAAAATTTTCAGCACTACCGTAAAAAGCGCCACCCAGAGTGCAATCGGCGAGGCCCCGCTGTAATCGCTGGCGTGGCCCGAGGCCAGCGCCCAAATTTTGTTGACGGCATCCCAGAAAACGGCAACGGCAGTGGCGACCACGAACGAACCGACCACAACCGAGGCAATGCTTTCCAACTGGCGATGGCCGTAGGGATGCTCGTCGTCGGCGGGCTTGTTTGCCAAACGCAAAAAAACGCTGGCGACCACATAATAGGCCACGTCGGATGTCGAGTTGATGCCTTCCGCCAGCAAGGCCGGGCTGTTGCCGATAATCCCAACCCCGGTTTTGAGCGCGGACAGGAAGACATTTGTCCACAGGCCGATATTGACTGCCAGCAGGCTTTTCTGGTCGCGTTGGTGAGTCATGGGAGTCAAGTATAATAGCCTCGCTCTGCAAATGGAATGAAAATGCCGATGAATTGCCCAAAATGCGCCAACCCGTTGGTTCACAAATCCTATAAAGGGATGATGGATGTCGAGTGCTGCCCAAATTGCCGCGGCATGTGGCTCGATTTCCACGAACTCGACCAACTTGAAGATATGGCCTTTGCAAAAGACAACCTGAAGGGTTCGCTGATTCACCGCAAGACTCGCACCGACCTGCCCTGCCCGCATTGCGGCCAGGCCCTGGTCGAGTTCCAGTATCGCCTGTACAGCCTGAAACTGGATTTTTGTCCTGAGAACGAACACGGCTTCTGGCTAGATACCGGCGAGGACGAGCGCGTTCTCGAAATCATGCGCCAGCGTTCGGTCGAGATGCGCCGCAAGTTGGCAGTCGAAGCAGAGTGGCGCAGCATTCTCAGGCAAATGCACGAGGCGTTTAAGCAAAACAGGTAGCCGATTGTGAAGCGTTCAAATTTTATTTTTGGTTTTGTGTTGTTTGCTGTGGTTGGGCTGGCTTATGGGTTGCAGGTGCATCGACTGGGCTTTTATTGGGATGACTGGGCCTTTCTTTACAGGTATAAAACGCTTGGCATCCTGAATACCATTTTTTATGGGCCAACTCGCCAACTGGCTGTGCTTTTGCAGGCTCCTGGGTTTCTTTTTGCCGATGATTCTCCCCTGCGTTGGCACCTTTACATGCTTGTGCTGCGCTGGGCTGTTGCTCTAATTTTTGCATGGGTATTGCATCTGTTGTGGCCAGCACGCCGTGTAGCTACTTTTCTGATGGCTTTGCTGTTCGCTGTTCACCCGGCTTTTACCCAAAATTCAATAGCGGTCGTTTACAGCATTCAGATATTGGGGTACGGGGTCTTTTTGTTGTCACTTGGCTTTACCATTTGCGCATTGCGTTCTACGCGCTGGCATTGGCTCTTTTCCATTCTGGCCCTGACGACACAAGCATTGCACCTGTTTTCTGGTGAATATTATTTCGGCCTGGAACTGGTTCGTCCGTTGGTGATTTGGCTTGCACTTGGGCAAACACAAAACCGGCTGCTCAAATCTGGCAAATATTCACTGTTTTATCTTGGCTTGTTAGCGACTTACCTGCTATGGCGGTTCGGGTTTTTCACAACGGGCGTTTTTGAAACCTACGACTATAAAAACCTGCCCGATGCCTACGCCAGGGATGGGAACGTTGCTATCATCCACCTCGTCCAATACGCTCTTCAAGATGTTGTTGCCCTGATGCTTGGCGTCTGGCAAAACGCGACTTCGCCCGAGATTATCGACTTTTCGCAGCCTTACAACCTGTTCTCGCTCGCGGTCGTCTTTTTCGTGACAATCGGCTTGTATTTTATTCTTGGTCGCCTGGCATTGACGCTGACTGCTGCGCCGGCAGAAAAAGATCATTTTTTTCGTGACTCGTTTTTGCTTGGCGCTTCTGCCATCCTGGTGGGCTTTATTCCTGGCTGGTATGTTTTACGGTTTATTGCGATGCCGGGGAATTTTGGTGACCGCTTTGCCCTACCCGGCTTGTTCGGCGCGAGTATTTTGATGATTGCCGCTCTGGAATTTATCAGCCATTCGGCCAAAAACCGTAACATTCTGATGGCTTCGCTGCTGATTGGACTTTCGGTTGGATTGCAAATGCGTGTCTCCAACGATTACCGTTGGGATTGGGAACGGCAAAAAAGAGTCTATTGGCAGGTCTACTGGCGCGCCCCGGCTGTGCAAGCGGGAACCGTTTTTGTCGGGCGAAACTCAATTTCGACCACAACTGTTAACTATGTCGGCGGTTATGCGCTCAATTTTGTCTATGGCACAGAGCAATCTTCAGGTTCGCAGCCGCCAGTTTGGTTTGTCAATTACTATAAAACCCTCATCCCGGCTCATTTGCAGGATTTCCAACAGGGCATCTTTGAGCCAAAAGACCAGCATGGCGATACCGAAGTGGCACTAACAAGAGACAACCTGCTGGTCATGACGTATGAGTCTGAAGGCTGCCTGCAAGTGCTAAGCCCCGGCATTATGGTTGATTCCACCAACATTGATGATGATTACCAGGTGGCGGGCAGTTTCTCAAATGTAGGCCTGGTTCTGCCTATCCCGAACGCAGAGCCCCCCCGCCATATTTTCGGCGACGAACCAAGCGAAACCTGGTGCTATTTTTATCAAAAGGCAGACCTGGCCCGTCAACTTGGCGATTGGAGTCAGGTTTTGAAACTCGAGCGGCAGGCCCGTCAGATGGGATTGACGCCGCAAACCGACTTCGAGTGGATTCCCTTTATCGAAGCGTATGCCTACACGGGCGATTGGCAGGGCGCGCTGGACCTGAGCCTGTCAGCCTACCAGAACACCCGCCGGACCCGAACGGTTTTATGCCCTTTGTGGGCTTCGTTTGAAGACCCTGCACCCGAGGCACGCCATATTCTTTACAATCAGCTTGATTGTGCACCTTAGTGCCTGCCGATAACCCTAACACACTTATTTTTCTGAAAGAGAAGCATGTCCGACTATATTCGTAACTTCTGTATCATCGCCCATGTAGACCATGGCAAATCGACCCTGGCCGACCGGCTGCTGCAAATTACCGGCACCGTTTCGGCGCGCGAGATGACCGAGCAGGTGCTCGACAGCATGGATTTGGAACGCGAGAAAGGCGTCACCATCAAGGCCTCGGCGGTGCGAATGAATTACCGCGCCAAAGACGGCAAGGACTATGAACTCAACCTGATTGACACCCCAGGCCATGTGGACTTTGGCTACGAAGTCAGCCGTGCCCTGAACGCCTGCGAAGGCGCGTTGCTGGTGGTGGATGCCACCCAGGGCATCGAAGCCCAGACGCTGGCAAATCTTTACCAGGCGCTGGATGCCGACCTGGAAATTATTCCCGTTATCAACAAAATCGACCTGCCCTCGGCCCGTCCCGATGAAGTGGCGGAGGACGTGGCTTCGCTCATCGGCGGAGATGCGGCCGACGTTTTGCAGATTTCGGCCAAAGACGGGTTGAACGTGGCCGAGGTGCTGGAGGCGGTGGTCGAAAAAGTCAAGCCGCCGACAGGAGTCGACGACAAGCCCCTGCGTGCGCTGGTCTTCGACTCGCATTACGACTCTTACAAAGGCGTCATCTGCTACGTGCGCGTGGTCGAGGGAACGGTTTCGCTCAACGACACCATCCGCATGATGGCGACAAAGGTGGATGTCAAGCCCATCGAAGTCGGCATATTCTCGCCGGGGATGAAACCCGTCAGCCAGTTGAAGGCCGGGGAGGTCGGCTACATCGCCACCGGGTTGAAAACGGTCCACGATGCCCGCGTGGGAGATACCATCACCAAGGCCAGCGCCCCTGCGGCGGAACCGCTTCCGGGCTATTTCCATCCCAAACCGATGGTGTTTGCGGGCATTTACCCGGTGGACGCCGAAGATTACAGCGACCTGCGCGATGCGCTTGAAAAATTGCAACTCAACGACGCTTCGCTGACTTACGCGCCGGAGACTTCGCAGGCGATTGGGTTTGGCTTTCGGGCGGGCTTTTTGGGGCTGTTCCACATGGAAATCATCCAGGAGCGCATCGAGCGCGAGTATGACCTGGATGTGCTTTTTACCGCGCCTTCGGTGGAGTACGAGGTGGTGACGGTGACGGGCGAGACACTGCTCATCGATTCTCCTGCCGAGTTGCCGGACGAGGGCAAGGTGGTCGAAATCCGTGAGCCGTGGATGACGATTGAAATCATCACCCCGACTGATTATTACGGCACGATTATGGATTTGGTGACCAAGCGGCGCGGCATCTTCAAAAGCCAGGAATACCCGGCCCCGCACCGGGTGCAGTTGAATTTTGAAATCCCACTGGCTGAGATAATTGTCAATTTTTTTGACGAGTTAAAGAGCCGCACCAAAGGCTACGCTTCGCTGGATTACCAGTTCCTTGAGTATCGGGTTGACCAACTTCAAAAGTTGGAAATTTTGGTCAACAACGACCCAATCGATGCGCTGGCGGCGATTGTGCATAACAAGGATGCTTACCACAAAGGCCAGGCGTTGATTACCAAGTTGAAGGAAATCATCCCGCGCCAGATGTTCGATGTCGCCATCCAGGCTTATTCGGCGGGACGGGTCATCAGCCGCGCCAACGTGAAGGCGCTGCGCAAGGATGTGCTGGCGAAGTGCTACGGCGGCGATATTACCCGCAAAAAGAAACTGCTCGAAAAGCAGAAGAAGGGCAAACGCCGCTTGAAGATGGTCGGGAATGTGGAGATTCCGCAGGATGCGTTTATGGCGGTGCTGAAATTGGGTGACGAGTAGGTTTTTTCACGCAAAGGCGCTGAGATCTGTTTTCACGCCAAGGCGCAAAGTGCGCAAAGAAAACCAAAGGCATTTAAAAACTTGGCGTTCTTTCCCGAAGGACATCGGGACGATGTGCGGCTTTGCGTGCCTGTGGGGTGTGCGTGGAATTAAAAACTTGGTGAGGAAGTTAATCCATGACTGAAAATGAAGTAGCCAAAATCGTTGTAGACTCCGCCTATCATATCCATACAAAAGTTGGGCCGGGTTTGCTTGAATCGGCTTATGAAACGGTTATGGAGCATGAATTGCGCAAACGTGGCCTGCGAGTTGAACGTCAGGTGCCTGTTTCGATAGTTTATGATGACCTGGTTGTCAGCGACGCTTTCCGCGCTGATTTGATTGTCGAGGATTTGCTCATTCTTGAACTGAAATCGGTTGAGCAAATGCACCCGGTTTATGCCAAGCAATTGCTGACCTACTTGAAATTGACGGGTAAACGATTGGGCTTGCTCATCAACTTCAATACACGATTGATCCGGGAAGGTATCACCCGGGTTGTTAACGGCTTACCGGATTAAGTTCTTGTCACGCAAAGGCGCAAAGTTCGCAAAGAAAGCCAAAAATTTTTTAAACTTGGCGTCCTTTGCGGCTTTGCGTGAGATAGGTTTGTGGATACCATGAGAGAACTCATCTACGGACGAAATGCGGTATACGAAACCTTGCGCGCCAAAAGGCGGCATGTGTTTGGGTTGGAGGTGGCCGAGGGAGCGCAGGAGAAGGGCCGGTTACAGGAGATTCTCAAACTGGCAGCCCAGCGCAAAATTCCGGTGCGGCGTGTGGCGCGCAACCGGCTGGAAAAGGTCAACGCCAACCACCAGGGCGTGCTGCTGGAGGCTTCGGCCTACCCGTACCGCGAACTGACCGACATCCTCGAACTGGCTGAGAAACGCTCCGAGCCGTTGTTTGTACTACTGCTCGATACGCTCAACGACCCGCAGAATTTTGGTACCCTGCTGCGCACGGCGGAAATTGTCGGCATTCATGGGGTGGTCATCCCGCTGCGTCAGACGGTGACGGTTACCCCGGCGGTGGTCAACGCTTCGGCGGGGGCATCCGAACACCTGCTGGTGACACAGGCCAACCTGCACCAGGCCATCGAGGAACTAAAAAAAGCCGGGGCCTGGATTGTCGGCCTGGAAGGCGGCGAACAAGCCACGGGCGCGGAGCAGGTCCGGCTGGATGGCGCATTGGGCCTCGTGGTCGGCTCGGAGGCCGAGGGGATGAGGCCGCTGGTGGCAAAATCCTGTGACATCCTGATGAAATTACCGATGCGCGGCCAGATTGAGTCGCTCAATGCGGCGGTGGCCGGGTCGGTGGCTTTATATATGGCATTGATGGCGAGGCAGAAATGACGGCATATCATTTTCCAAAAGGTTTTTTGTGGGGCACGGCCACGGCCTCCCACCAGGTCGAGGGCAATAACACCAACAACAACTGGTACCGCTGGGAGCAGGAAGGCCACACCAAACACCTTTCGGGCCTGGCCTGTGACTGGTGGGGCGGACGCTGGCGCGAGGACATGGACAGGGCCGCCGAAACCGGCCAGAACGCGCACCGTTTCTCGGTCGAGTGGAGCCGCATCCAGCCTGAACCCGACCGCTGGGACGAGGACGCGCTCGAAAAATACCGGGCCATGGCGCGCGGGATGGTCGAGCGCGGCATCATGCCGATGGTCACGCTGCACCACTTCACCGACCCGCTCTGGCTGTACGACCGCTGCGGCTGGGAAAAAGAAGAAGTCGTACCGCTCTTCGAGAAATTTGTGCGCAAGGTGGTCGAGGCGCTCAAGGAATACGTCAGCCTGTGGACGACCATCAACGAGCCGAACATCTATTCGTTGAGCGGCTATGTGGCCGGGGATTTCCCGGCTTGCAATACGGGCATGAATGTTGCCATGAAGGTGATGGCCAACATGCTGCGCGGACACGCGGCGGCCTACAGGGCCATCCACGAAATCCAGCCGGAGGCGCGGGCGGGGTACGCCCTGCACTACCGCCCGATGGTGGCGGCCAACCGCTGGTCGCCGCTCGACCGGATGATGCGCAATATTCAATATAACGGCATCAACATGGCCTTCCCGTCCGGCATTTCGACGGGGGTGATGCGCACGCCAATTGGCAATTTCAACATCCCCGAAGCCAGGGGCACGCAGGATTTTCTCGGCCTGAACTACTACTCGGTCGATACGGTCAAGTTCGACATCACCAACGTCAAGGAATTGTTCGGCAAGCGCTACTACCCGGCAGATTCAGACCTGAGCGAGACCAACTTCATCGCCAATATTCCCGAAGGGCTGTATCACTCGATTGAGTGGATTGTCAAAACCTACCCCGACCTGCCCATCCTGATTACCGAAAACGGCGTCGAAGACCCGGACGATAAACTGCGCCCGCGTTATCTCATCCAGCACCTGCACCAGGCCTGGCGGGCGATTAATTTCAACTGGCCGGTGAAGGGATATTTCCACTGGTCGCTGGTCGATAACTTCGAGTGGGAGCGCGGCTGGACGCAGCGTTTCGGACTGTGGGGGCTGGATACCGAGACCCAGGCCCGCATCCGCCGCCCAAGCGTGGACTTGTACGCCGCCATCTGCAAGGAAAACGGCATCACCCGCGAGATGGTCGAGCAGTACGCGCCCGAGGTGGTCGAGAAGGTTTTTCCGGCGGTGGGGTAG
>JAGVAO010000157.1 GCA_020060235.1 Anaerolineales bacterium
CGCTTCGGCTTCCCGCTCGACCGCGCCGCCCTGCGCGCTCCCGGCTGGCCCATTGAGTACGGACTGGGGCTGATGCGTTTTCAACTGCCGCGCATTTTCACCGGACTGAAACGGCTCCCGGCGGTTATCGGTCATACCGGCTCGACCGGCTGCTGGCTGTTCTGGTGTCCTGAACTGGATTTGTATTTCTCCGGTAGCGTGGACGAAGCCAGCGCCGGGGCTGTGCCGTACCGGCTGATGCCGGAAATGTTGAAGATTTTCTCAAACTGAAAGGAATACCCGCAACATGGAATACGCCAAATTTAGTTTGCTCTTCATGCTGGTTCATACGGGCGCGTATTTTATTGCCGGTATGCTCGCCTATCGCATCAGCCGCGACCTGTATCACGGCCAAAACCGCTTGCTGGATTACTTGAAAGATATGTCCAATGAATCAGAAAATGCGCGCGTGGCGAAGTTAACCCTGCCCTTGCAACTTCTGCGCGGTTTGGTGCTTTCGATTGTGCTTTACCCCGTTATCGGTTTGCTGGGAGAGTTGGCTTATCCCCTGCGATTTATCTTCTTGGCGGGGCTGATGTTTGTCTACACCGACTTTGCCAGCGCAGTTCCCTTCCCGCACAACCTCGAAGGCGTCATTTACATGAAAGAGCGCTACTTAAAGAAAAGCGCGTTTTGGAAACTGCAATTCGAGATGATTGTTTTCAGCCTGCTGTTTGGGGCGGTAGCCGCCTGGATACTATTTTAGGAGAATAACCATGAATAAAAACCTGCTCTGGCTTGTGCCGCTTATCGCTATCCTGGCCTTGATTGGCGCGCTGGCGGGCTTGTTCCTGCCCGGCGGCGACGGCCCTTTCACCTTCACCAGCCTGCGCGGGCATGACGTGGAAATGTTTGGGCGTGGGCTGTATCAGTACGATACCCTGCTGGTCGGCGCAGCCCTGCGCGGCACCGACGCCGTCACCCTGCTCATCAGCCTGCCCCTGCTGGTTTTGTTTTTTTGGAAGGCGCGGCGCGGCAGCCAGAATGCCATGCTTGCCTTGCTCGGTGTGCTGTTCTACTTCCTTTACAAAGGTGCTTCGCTGACCTTTTCAGCGGCGTTCAATCCGCTTTTCCTGGTCTATACCGCCCTGTTTTCGGCAGGTTTATTCGCTGTCATTATCACCATGACGACCTTTGACCTTGAATCGCTGGCAAAGCGCGTCCAGCCCGGCTTCCCCCATCGCGGCGCGGCGATTTTCCTGCTGTTTGCCGGGTTTGGCACCCTGCTGATTTGGCTGAGCGAAGTCATCCCGCCCATCCTGGTGGCAGGCGGCGCGCCGGAAATCATGGGGACGTACACCACCCTGTTCACGCATGGCTTCGACTCGGCGGTCATCACCCCGGCGGCGGTCATCGCGGGCGTATGCCTGTTGCGCCGCAATCCGCTCGGCTACCTGCTCGCCGCGCCGATTCTCATCCTGTGCACGCTGATTGGCGCGGTGGTCATCGGTCAGACCGTTGTCCAGACCCTGGTCGGGCTGGTCTTTCCGCCGCAAATCTACATCGGCATGATTGGCACCTGGATTGTGATGGGCGCATTCGCCATCGGGCTGACCGTTTCATTCTTCCGCAACCTTTCCGAATCCTGATTGGGAGTATGGCGATGAAAAGAATCAACGAAGAATTTCTCAACCGCGAACTGCAAACCATCATCAACAAAAAGAACGTGTTCAGCGCCGTGCTGCGTATCGAGAGCGGCGATGGCAGTTTCTCCTGGACTGGCGCCGCTGGTGACATGCAGGCTGATAGTCAGTATTTCATCGCCAGTGTTACCAAGCTATACATTACGGCAGTGGTCATGCGGCTCATCAACGAGCAAAAATTAAGTCTGGATGACGTCATTGCCAGATTCCTGGGTGAAGACGAACTGCGCGGGTTGCATGTGCTTGGCGGGGTTGAGTATTCGCATCAAATCACCATCCGGCATCTTATCTCCAATACATCGGGCCTGCCGGATTATTTCTTCCATAAACAGCCCGACGGACAAACAGCCGCTTCAAAACTGATGGAAGGGGTTGACCAGTCCTGGAATGTGGAGCAGACCCTCAGCACCGTCAAGCAACTCAAGCCGAACTTCCCGCCGGGGAAAAAGGGAAAAACCGCCTACTCGGACACCAACTACCAAATTCTCGGCAAGATTATCGAAACGGTGACCGGAAATTCGATGGCGGAAGTGTTCAAGGCGTATATTTTTGATGTGCTTGATTTGCGCCATACCTACGCCTATCAGGATGTAGACGATACCTCGCCGGCTCCTTTTTACTACCAGTCCAGGAAACTCTGGCTCCCGAACTATGTAGCCTCCGTCTCTGCTGAAGGCGGAATCGTTTCCACAGCCGAAGAAGTGATGCTTTTCCTGAAAGCGTTTTTCCAGGGCCGCCTTTTTCCGCCGGAAAATATAGAGCCGATGAAAAAGTGGAATGTTATCCTGCCACCGCCGGGGCTATTCCTGTTTGGGGTGGGGCTGGAGAAGATTTGGACTCCCTGGTTTATTTCCCCGTTCAAACCGATTAAGGAAATCCTGGGCTTCTGGGGCCAGACCGGCTCTTTTGCCTGGTACAACCCGGATACGGATTTGTATTTTTGCGGCACAACCAACCAAGTTGACGGCTCCGGTCATGCCGCTGTTGCAAATGCCATGGTTAAAATCATCAAAACAGAATTATAGTGATTAGCCCTTGCAAAAACAAGGAGAAACAATGCTGACTATCCACATCGAAGGCGCGCGGAACTTACTGGCTTTCTTGACTCGTACATCAAACGGCAGTCTGCCTGCGGAAACCGAACTGCAATCCGTGCTGGACACTAATCACATGTTTATGGATTTTTACTCCCGCTGGAAAGGAGTCACCCGCGAACGCCTGATTGAAACTATGCGCCGATTCGACCAGCCTGGCTACCAGCCCGAATCGCTCGTTTTATCTGCGCTGGCGAAAGGCTTTCAGCGCGCCGTTGCGGAAAATGAGCGCATGCAAGCCAATCTGGATTTTTTGGCCCGCGTGAACCCATCCGCCATTGCGCATCGCGTTCTTGTGCATCTGCCCATTCATACACCGTTGCAGTCCGTCATTTACATCACAATAGACGGATTTAACGGCGGCTTTCAATTTCAAGGTCAAATGGGCTGGAGCTTGTTAGGCGATTTCACCAGCGCGCAGCAATTTGAATCCGGGGTTGCCCACGAACTGCACCATGTCGGCTTTGCCTATTGGGCTGAACGCGACCCGATGCGACAGTTACTGTTGAATGAGAAATCGGGTCGCTCTGTGGCCATCCGGCACGTGCAAAACCTGCTCTCGGAGGGGCTGGCAATGTTCTATTGCTCGCCGGATATGATGATGGAAGATAAAGTCCCGGAAACTTATGCTTGTAAACTGGCAAATTACAAGCAGGATGAAAGTTTGCTGTTTGCCCGCTCAGAAAAATTGTTGGCACTTGCTCTGAAACCAAATGTGGATTTCGAGACCTGCCATCAGATGCACGAAACCCTCTCCATCGACTTTGATGGAATTTTGCCAATCGGGCATTATCTCGGGGCACGCATGATAGAAATCATGAATCAGCATCATCCGCAGGAGCGAATTGTCGAATGCGTACAGTCTCTTGCACACTTCCTGCCATTGTACAATCAAGCCGCCCGCGAATCTGGCGATTTTGTTTACGATCCACTGTTAGTCGAACAAGTCAACCAGATATTTCAGCCGGAACAAATTCGCCATTCCTGAATTGGAGCAAAAATGTATTTCTGCATTGTCGCACTTTTAGATGACGCCGCCCAATACGAGATTCGCCGCAAGACGCTTGCCATCCTAAACAACTATGGGCTCGACGTCACCGCCTTGCTATTGCCGCAACACATCTCGTTGAAGATTTCCTTCGCTACCGACCGGGCCGATGACTTGCTCGCCTATTTCGATGAGTTATGCATAAGCCATTTTCCCATCAACGTAACTCTCCAAAACCTGGCAGTTGTTGCTATTCATGACCATGACACCCCGACCGGGCTGTTATGGTATAACGTCCGCGAGGATGCCCGGCTGAGAAAGATTCATAACCAACTCAATACTGACCTGCCCGAATTGTTGGGAATCAGCAATTCAAGCATTGACGGCGACCACTTCCGCTTTCATTCGACGATTGCCTATGGGGGCAGGTCTTACGAGGAATACAGGCAAATCTATGCGGCGGTTGCGGGTGAATTTGAAAGTATCAGCGCCAGAATCGACAAATTGGCTGTTTTTTGCAGTGTGCAGGAGACAGCGGTCACAGGGCAATTCTTTACGCTCAAAACCGGAAACCTGGGCAGGAATCGTCCCAAGCGAATCCAGTTCTGGGGCGAGGACGAGAACGACGACAGTCTGGTTGTTGAAATTCTCGAAGGTAAAAAGACGGCAACAGTGACCAAAGCGGACGAGTATTACGAGCCGGACGGCGATTTTGACGATGGCGGGCTGGAAGTCGGCGAACTTGTGGATGTGTTCGACCTGCGTCAACAGCTGCGTTGCCGTATTCGCGTCACGGAAGTCTACCCCGTCCGCTTTGGGAATATTCCGGAAAAGCTCTGGAAGGGCGAAGCCTGTCGCAGCGCCGAGCACTTTCAAGAAGCGCATCGGCATTGCTGGCCGGATTATGACCTGAACGATGATTTTGAAATGATGGCAATGCACTTTGAACTGGTTGAAGTGGTGCAAAATGCCTGACCGAAAGGAAGACAGACCATGCAATTGATACAGGCAACACCTGAACACCTCCAAGAAGCCGCCGCGTTGATGGAGCGGGTTAAGGAATTTCTTGTAACACAGAGAATTTTTCAGTGGGATGAAAACTATCCCAACCGTGACTTCATCCACGAAGCCATCAGTGATGGAAACCTGTATGTTTTCCTTGCCGATGGCGCAATTATCGGCAGTGTTGTGCTGGATGAGTGGCAGGCGCCCGAATGGGATGCGATAAACTGGCAGGAAACCGAATTCCCCGTTCTGGTCATTCACGCGCTGGTAATTGAGCCGCGCTTGCAGGGGCGGGGCTATGGCTCATCCCTGTTACACGCCTGCGAGCAGCTGGCATTTGAGCATGGTTATGAATACTTGCGGTTGGATGTCTTCGCAGGCAACCCGAAGGCACGAGGACTATATGAACGGCATGGGTATCAGCATTGCGGTCAGATTCAGTACTGTTCCAAACCTGCCGGGCATCAAATCTATCACTGTTATGAGAAAATCCTGGCTTGACTGGGTCAGAATCGAAAGGCATTTATGAAAAACGCATTCATGTATGATGTTACTCCGCACGTCGCAGAAATTTACGACCAGAGCGAAATCTACACTGATGATGTTGAACTCATCCAAAGCCTAATCCAGGGATTAGGGCATTTGAGTATTCTCGAACCCTTTTGCGGAACCGGGCGAATCCTTATCCCGCTTGCGCAGGCAGGGCATTCAATAGTTGGGCTGGACAACGCGGCGGGAATGCTCTTGCGCGCCAGGGAAAAGATCCAGAATTTGGACAAGGACGTTCAGGGCAAAATCTCGCTTATGGAGGCAGATGTCATTGATGTAAACTGGCCCAAAAACTTTGACCTGGTCATTCTGGGCGGCAATTGTTTTTATGAGTTATCCAGCCCTGGCGAACAGGAAAAATGTATTATGAGTGCTGCCTCGGCGCTAAAACCCGGCGGCTATCTTTATGTGGATAACAATCACATGGAAGGCGAACTTGACCCATCCTGGCAGGTGCCCGGCATCCGCGCCGGATTCCCCACTGGCATGTGTGTTGATGGCACATCGGTTGAATCGTGGACGGAAACCGTCTGGTTCGACGCCCCAAGCCGGCTGGCGAAGTTTCGCCGGCTTACAAAGGTAACCTTACCAGACGGCAACACCGTTGAACATGAATATTTCCAACAAAAACACCCGGTAAGCACCGCAGAAGTTCGGGCATGGCTGGAAAAACATGGTTTTGTGATTGAGCAGTTATACGGGGATAGAAAAGGCAATCCCTATTCAAGTGAATCGGGCCGGGCTATTTTCTGGGCGAGAAAAGTGTAAGGATAGGAGATGATAGACTCCGCTCATGGAAAAGCAGGAAATTCTGCGTGCGGCGATTTTTGATAGTCACACGCTGCAATCGGCGCGCGGCGACATCGTCATCTTCGAAGCGATGGTTGGGGCTGGCTTGCGGGTTGGCGAAGTCCTGGATTTGCAGGTCGGCGACCTGGTCATCTGCGACCGGGATACCCGTGATAATTTTTCCTACATTGTCGTGCGCGAGGGCAAGGGGTCAAAGCGTCGCATTGTGCCTATGTCGAAGGCTGTCAAGAGCGTTTTCGTGAATTACCTGCACGGCATCGACCGAAGCAGACAAGGCGGCCAAGATTGCTGGGGTGGATTAATGGCTACAATCTCTGTTGTTTAGGACGCCTAAAGATTAGCTTGCAATTTAACGTGGGTGAGTCGGAATGTCAAAAAATCTCGCCTTGGATGGGCTACAATAGAAATATGGAATCCCGACCAGACCCCAACCATTTGCTTGCCCAGATGCAGGCCGATGAAAACGCCGCCCAACGCGGCAAACTCAAGGTTTTTCTCGGCTATGCCGCCGGAGTTGGCAAGACTTATGCCATGCTTGAGGCCGCCCACCAGAGAAAAGATGAAGGCGTGGATGTAGCTATCGGCTACATTGAGACCCATCAGCGCGCTGAAACGGAGGAGTTGGCCGCCGGGCTGGAACTCATTCCCCGCAAACGAGTTGAGTATCACAATGCCACCCTACCAGAAATGGATGTGGATGCGGTACTTGCGCGCCGCCCCGCCCTGGCCCTGGTCGACGAACTGGCGCATACTAACGCTCCCGGCTGCCGCCATCCCAAACGCTACCAGGATGTGCTCGAATTGCTCAACGCCGGCATCGACGTTTACACCACACTCAACATCCAGCACATCGAGAGTCTCAACGATGTGGTGGCCCAGATTACCGGCGTACAGGTAAAAGAGACCATTCCAGACAAAGTTATTGACGAAGCCAACGAACTGGAATTGATAGACCTGCCGCCCGACGAACTCATCAAACGCCTGAACGAGGGCAAGGTCTATATTCCCAACCAGGCTGCCCGCGCCCTGCAAAAATTCTTCCGAAAGGGCAACCTGACCGCCCTGCGCGAAATGGCCTTGCGCCGCGCCGCCGAACGGGTTGACGAGCAGATGCGCGCCTATATGCGCGCCAGCGCCATCAGCGGACCCTGGGCGGCTGGCGAACGCATCCTGGTGTGCGTCAGCCATAGCGCAATGGGGGAAAAACTGGTGCGTTCGGCGCGCCGCCTGGCAACCGAACTGAATGCCGAGTGGTTCGCTATTCATGTCGAACCTCCCAACCACGCGGTATTACCCCAGGGAAAGCGCAACCAGGTCACACGTAATCTGAAGTTGGCTGAGGAACTCGGCGCTCACACCAGGGTGATACCATCTGGCAATTCAGTAACTACAATGGCTGAAGCCATCATTGTTTACGCTCGTAAACACAACATCACCAAAATCGTAGCCGGGAAACCCATTCATCCGCGCTGGTTCGACCTGCTGCGCGGTTCATTGGTTGACGAACTCATCCACCGCAGCGGCGATATTGACATTTATGTCATCACCAGCAGCGAGTCGGCGCGTATTCCTCCCGAAGAAAATCCGCTCCAACTACATAGCCCTCTTTCTGGCTATCTGTGGAGCGTCGCGCTGACAGCGCTCGCCACCCTTGTGGGGCACTTCTATGGACGCGAAATTTCCCCAACCAACCTGGTTATGGTTTACCTGCTTACCGTTGTTGTGGTTGCCGTTTTCCTTGGTCGGGGGCCTTCGATGCTGACCGCCCTTCTGGGCGTGCTGGCTTTCGATTTTTTCTTCGTGCCGCCTTTTTACACATTTGCGGTCGATGACACTGAATACATCCTGACCTTTATCAGCCTGTTTATTGTCGGCATGGTGGTCAGCGCTCTGACCGTGCGCGCCCGCGAACAGGCCGAAGCCGCTCAGCGTCGTGAGGCCGATACCGCCCTGCTATATTCGCTCAGTCGCGAACTGGCTGCCGCCGACGGCCATGAAACTATCCTCAAGGCTGTCCAGACACACCTGGAAGCGGGATTTGGCCGCGACCCCGTGATTTACCTGCCCCTCGGCAATGGCATGCGCCTGGTACGCGACACAGACTCCCCGCAGCCTGCCCCCGGCGAAACCGAAATGGGCCTGGCCCAGTGGTGTTACCGCCACGCCGAACCCGCAGGGGTCGGAACGAACACGCTTCCATCGGCAGAACCGCTTTTTTTGCCGCTCAAAACATCCAGGCATACGGTCGGCGTGCTGAGTTTCAAACCCTTCGACCCCGCCCACCCGCTGGATTCTGACCAGCGCCGGATGCTGGAAGCCTTTGCCAACCAGGCTGCCCAGGCTGTCGAACGAGTTTCTCTATCTGAACAAACCCGGCAAATTAAATTACTCCAGGCCGCTGAAAAACTGCAAAACGCCCTGCTCAATTCGATTTCCCACGACCTGCGCACCCCGCTGGTATCCATTACCGGCGCATTGACCACGCTCGAATCGCAGGATGCAGACATCGCCCCCGAATCCCGGCGCAGCCTGCTAGAAACCGCCAGGGAGGAGGCCGAGCGGCTCAACCGGCTGGTCGGCAACCTGCTTGATATGACCCGCCTCGAAGCTGGCGCGCTGCGCGTAAAACGCGAACCCGCAGACGTGCAAGACCTGCTCGGCGCAGCCATCGGGCAAATGGAGGCTCGTTTGACGGGACGCAGTCTGCGGGTAGACGCGCCCGATGACCTTCCCATCATCAGTTTTGATTTTGTCCTGATTGTCCATGTACTCAACAACCTGCTCGATAATGCGCTCAAGTACTCCCCTGAAAAGTCGGCAATCGAAATTCGCGCCCGGTACATTAAGAGCGAAGTTCAGATAAGCGTTGTCGATAATGGGCTGGGCGTTCCCTCAGATGACCTGGAGCGCATCTTCGACAAATTCTACCGCGTACAGCGCTCAGACCAGGTGTCTGGCACAGGACTTGGCCTGGCCATTTGCAAGGGAATTGTCGAGGCGCACGATGGACGCATTTGGGCTGAGAACCAGCCAGGCGGCGGGGCAATTCTAACCATTGCCCTGCCGGTATAATGGGGAAATATGACCGAAAACCTGCCGCGTATCCTGGTTGTTGATGATGAGCGCCCAATCCGGCGCTTCTTGAACGCTTCGCTGCAATCGGGGTATGCAATCAGCGAAGCCGCCAGTGGCGCAGAAGCCATACAGGTCGCTGCAACAGAGCGGCCTGACTTGATAATACTCGACCTGGGGCTGCCCGACCTGGACGGTGTCGAAGTTACCCGTCGCCTGCGCGAGTGGACACAGGCCCCCATCATCATTATCTCTGTGCGCGAGCAGGAAACCGAGAAAATTGCCGCCCTGGATGCCGGCGCAGATGATTACCTGACCAAACCCTTTGGCGCGGGAGAATTAATGGCAAGAATACGGGTTGCCCTGCGCCGCTCGTTGCAAGCGGACAATGAACCGATTTTCACCAACGGCGACTTGACCGTTGACCTGACCAATCGGCTGGTAACCATGCAAGGCAACCCGGTGGCCTTGACCCCTACCGAATATGATTTGCTCAAAACTTTAATAAAATATGCGGGCAAGGTCTTGACGCACCGCCAATTGCTTCATACGGTCTGGGGGGCTGGTTATGAAACCGACACACACATTTTGCAGGTAAATATTAGCAATTTGCGACGAAAAATTGAACCAGACCCAACCCGTCCGGCGCACCTTGTCACAGAGCCGGGTGTAGGGTACCGGCTAAAAGTCGAAGAAACATGATTAACCCTGAATCTCAGGAAACTGGGGAATAGAAAAGAAACAGACCTTCTGGTAGAGTTTTGTGTAGCGAGCACAAACGAACCAGGAGGTC
>JAGVAO010000184.1 GCA_020060235.1 Anaerolineales bacterium
AATCAGGCGCATCGTCCGCGCCAGTGGCGGGAGTTTCGGCTGTGGCCGGAGTCTCTTCCGATAGCGAGGCCAGCCAATCAGGCGCATCGTCCGCGCCAGCGGCGGGAGTCTCTTCTGCTGCCGGGTTCTCCTCCGAGAGCGAGGCCAGCCAATCAGGCGCATCGTCCGCGCCAGCGGCGGGAGTCTCGGCTGTCGCCGGGGTCTCTTCCGAGAGCGAAGCCAGCCAATCGGAGGCATCATCCGCGCCAGCGGCGGGAGTCTCGGCTGTCGCCGGGGTCTCCGCAGAAAGCGAGGCCAGCCAGTCGGGGGCATCGTCTGCGCCAGCGGCGGGAGTCTCGGCTGTGGCCGGGGTGTCTTCCGAGAGCGAGGCCAGCCAATCGGGGCTGTCATCGGAACCGGGCAAAGGCGTATCGTCGGGCTGGTTTGACGGTGAGGCAGGCCGGGGGGAGTCCGCGGCCAGGTCATCCAGCCAGGAGGGCAAATCGCCGCCCAGGCCGGAAGAAACCTCCGCGCCCGAATCCGCCGGGGATTGTTCGGCAGGGATATCCTGCTGGTTTTTCAGGGCGGCCAGCCAATCGGGGGTTTCAGATTCAAAGGAAAATTCGGGCGTTTCTTCCTGCCCATCTTCCTTGAAGTCGAAGTTTTGTTTGTCGAAGGCCCACTCATCCGCCTGAGGCTGCTCTTCGGGGCGGCCCGGCTCGATGGAGGAGAGTAAATCTTGCAGGTTTTCAGAGGATGAAGCGGGGGCCAGCGGCTCGTCTTCGGGCAGGTCTGCGCCCAGGGTTTTGAGCCAGTCGGGGGCTTCATCCTCATCGTCGGCGCTGGCCGCCAGGCCCGATAAAAAGTCGAGCGGGGAGAGTTCTTCGGGTTTTTTCTCCGCCTGGGGCGGCTGGACAAGTTCGCCCGGTTCCGAAGCGAGGGCGGCCAAGCCGGACAAATCATCAGGCTGGTTACTTTGCTCCGGCTGCTCGGCAGGGCTGTCCTGCTCCGAGGCGGCCTTACGAGCATCCCGCAGCCAGCCAGGGAGGGTTCGTTCGAGGTCAGATGTGTTTTTTGGGGTGGGGGTTTCGCCCGGTTTAATGGCATCGAGCGGGGCAGTCACCGGGGTGATGCGCGCACCGCAAAATTCGCAGACTTCGGCATCCGGCCGGTTGGGCCTGGAGCACATCGGGCACTTGACTTCGGCCATTATTTGCCTCCGTAAGGCCGGTCAGCGCCAAACAAAACGCGCAGCCCTGTGGTCAGGGCGCCGAGCGCAATGCCTATCAAAAGTCCACGCGCGCCGCCAGCTGCCAGCACCTGCGAAATGATTTGCGAAATTTCAGACATGATGGAGAAGCCAAGCAAAACCGGCAGCGAAACCGTACCCGCCAAAACCAGCAGGGCCGTGACGAGAAAAACGCCTGTCTTTACATCGAGCCGATTGCGCAAAAGTCGAATGCTGGCATAGACAAGGGTCACGGTCAGAACCGCCATCAGGCTGATTTCGACAGGCACAAGAATGGCGTTCATTGTGAAGTTGAGCGCGCCGGTAAACTGGGCGGCGCCCAACGCCAGCACGGCCAACATGGAAACAAGCAAGACCAGGCTGTATAAATAACCCTTGCTGCGCGCCCTTACCCGCGAAAAATGGACAATGAAAAGATTGCCTGTCCCTACCAGGAGCGCGGCGCCCGCCAGGATAATTGCCCAATCGAGCAACACCAGTTGGAAGCCTGAAAATTGCGGCAGGAAATAGCCCGCCAACACCAAAACGCCAACGGTGATGGCGATGACGGCATAAAAGGCGGACAGGATTCGTTTCACAGAACCCCCAACAATTTAAAAAGAACGCCAAAAAGGATGACGATGATGATTATCCAGCGCAAAACATCCTGAACTACCAGGCTCGCCGAGTGCAGGCTGCCCGCCTGGTGATATGCCCCGGCGGCAAACAACTCCTCGCCAACGAGGGAACCCGGTGTAGTGGCATACAAAACCGCCTGTGCGGGCAGGTTGTCGCTGGCGGCGATGACTGCCGCGCCTTCGCGCTCGGAGGCTTCGGCCAGCAGGCCGACCTCGACCCCGTAATTGCCTATCAGCACATTGGTGGAAACTTCGTCGTCACGAATATAGGGCATGGCCCCGGCGACATAAGAGAAGGGGGTCAGGCCGGTAATTCGTCCCTGAGTGGGGTCGAAAGGCTTGTCTTTAAGAATGGATTCGTGCGCCGTGCGCAGTGTTTCCTGCGCCAACAGGTTGACAACCGGGTCGCCGGTGGTGGCGATGGGCGGCCTGTCGCTGGTGGAAGTCGTCTCGCCTAGGCGGCGCAACATGCTTAACCCGGCCAGGGCCGCTGCGCCGAAGGGCGTCAGCAGGCTGCCGCGCCCGAGGGAGACATGCAGGCGCGAACCGTCCTCCACTACCATGCTGACGGAGCGGCGGATAAAACGAAATGGGGCTATTTCACGAAAAGAGAAGGGGGAACGGCGCGAAAGCAGGGCAAAAACCGCCATCATGAGCGAGGCAACAACGACGATGATAAGGGCAATCAGGCTGGTTGGGGTCACGTTTTTTCTCTCAAGAAAGCAACGAATGCCTGGGTTTCAGATTCGTCTTCCAAAAGGCTGGCAAATGCCTGCGCTCGGCCTGCGTCCCGGAAAAAAACGGGAGAGGCTATGTAAACCAGTTGCGCCCCGAGCAGGTTAAACGGCCCTGCGGCATCGAGAAACCAGGCAACCCAATGATTTAACCTTTTTTGTCGCAGAGAATCGAGCCAGCCAGGCCAAAAGGAGCGGGGCGAATCCATATTAAAAAGTATAGCATAAAACATAGAACAAGCGTTAGATTTTATTCCGCAACTGTAATGGGACTGAGATTTAACTGCTTGCCGACAATGGCGGCGATGGAATTTGAAGCATCGGGGCGCGCAACGCCGATACAGGCCTCGACCACTTTCTGGCGCTCCGCCGGATTTTCGTACCAGTGGCGCAGGGTGGCGACAACACGCTGCGGGGTGGGTGCCCAGACCCCCGTCCCGGTCTGGCGGACAAAGGTGACATTGCCGTCTTCCTGGCCTGGCAGGCGGGCGTATAAAATCAGCGGCAGGTGGGCGGCCAGCGATTCGGCTATCGTGCCGGGGCCGGCTTTGGTCACCAAAACATCGGCGGCGCGCATAAAATCGGGCAAGTCGCGGGTAAAGCCATAGATGAAAGCCGGAATATTCCAGTTTATGCCTTGCAGGCTCTTTTTCAGGCGTTCGTTTCGCCCGGCGACAACGACCAGGCTCACATCAAGCCCTGATTCGCCAATGGCGCGGGCAGTCTGGGCCAGCGGGCCCATGCCTTCGCCGCCACCCACAACCACAACGGTAAATTTATCTTCAGGCCAGCCGAGCGAGCGACGCAGGGCAACCTTGTCGCCGACCGGGGCGCAATATTTGGCCGCTATCGGCTGACCGACGACGACCACTTTTTCGGGCGGCATGGAATACTCGATGGCGCGCTTGCGGGCAATCTCGGTCGGGACACAAATCACATCGGCGCGCTGGTCGAACCACAGGGCGTGGGTCGTGACCATATCGGTCACAACGGTGATAAACGGGGGCCGGTTGTTGTTGCCCAGAGCCTTCAATATGAAAGAGTTGCCAAACGGATGAACCGTAACAACCAGGTCGCTGGGGTGTTGGTTGATAATCTTGCGGGCATAGCGGGCGGCCACCGGCCAAAAGGTGGCGGTAATTGCGCGGGCGCGGGCGCGGCCATCGGTAATGCGGAAACTGGCTCCCCACAAATCGGGAGCCTTGACCATGTACGGATACCAGTCCGGCATCCGGTTCAGGGGCGGCGGCGCATGGTCTTTGAAAATATCGACCATTTCGGTAGTAACTGCGTCGCCATAAAGACTATGCACCGCCTCGATAATTGCCTCGGCTGCCGAGCGATGCCCCCCGCCTGTATCTGAAAAAAGGAAAAGGATGTGTGGTTTTTTGTCCATGGATTCTCAAATTTTCGGGTTTTCTTCTATAGATGGAGGCGCAAAGACGACGGTCTTGATGCGCCTGGCAAGTTCGCGGCGGGTAAGAAGGACACGATGATGGCAGGTATTACATTCCAGGCCAATATCTGCGCCCAGGCGGGTGACGGTCCACTCATAGCCGCCGCACGGATGCGGTTTTCGCAGCCGGAGTACGGTCTGAAGTTGCAAATCGGTCAGCATGACGGATTCTCTCTGACAGGATTATACCGTAAGGGGAATGTGATAAACTATGCCGTTGTCCGAAACATTTTATGGAGAAAAACCATGCCCGAACAAGATTTTTACCCTGTCGAAATCGCCGGATTGAAACGTGAACTGCGCCTGTTCGAGGTTGCGCCGGGATTGCGAATCGCGATTCTCAACATCCTGGGCGATACTGAACTGACCCAGGCCGCCGCGAAGGCGCTGGCCCAAAAACTGGAAGCGGTCGATTATGATGTGCTGGTGACAGCCGAGGCAAAATCCATTCCGCTGGCTTATGCGCTGTCCGTCGAGACGGGCAAACCGTACATTGTCCTGCGTAAAACATACAAACCCTACATGGGCACAGCGCTGGAAGCCGAGACCCTTTCGATTACCACCGGCCAGCCGCAAACCCTGATTTTGGATGAAAAAGACCGTGAGATGCTCAAGGGGAAAAAAGCAGCAATTGTGGACGATGTCATCAGCACCGGCTCGACCTTGCAAGGCGTGCGCATGATTCTGGAAAAAGCCGAAGCCAGCGTTGCGGCGGAAGTTGCGATTATGACCGAGGGCGAAAAATCCAAGTGGATGGATATTATCGCGCTGGGTCACCTGCCCCTATTCACCGAATAAAATCATTCTTGACAGAATCAACAATCGGAATAAAATAGGGCGCAATGTCTACACAATGCCGTTGCCCCTGGGAACCATCTCGCAAAAATTTTACCGGAATGAGTGTTTTTGTTTTTCAAAAACGAGAGAGTCGCTTTTAGCGGCTCTCTTTTTTTGCCATCTTTCCAATCTCAAGAGGAGAATGCAATGTCTACAAAAACAAAAGCAAGTCCAACCATCATGGGCTACCTGCCCAACGATATGCCGCCAATCGGGCAAATTATATTGCTCGGTTTCCAGCATGCGCTGACCATGTTCCCGGCCACAGTGCTGGTAGCGTTGCTGGTCGGCTTTCACACCAGCACCGTGCTACTTGCATCAGGTGTTGCCACCATTGTGGCCCTGCTGGGTTCGCGCTATGGGATTGGCAAGTTCATCCCGCTCTATTACGGCTCATCATTTAGTTATATTGCAGCCATCCTTGCGGTCACAAATGCCTCCTTCGGCCAGCCGGTCAGTGATGAACTTATCAGCGTAGCGCAGGCCGGTATCGTCGTTACGGGTATCATCAACGTGCTAATCGGCTTGCTTATCCGCTTTGGGGGCGGCAAACAAATGCTTGACAGAATCCTGCCGCCCATCGTCACCGGCTCAGTAGCTGCGGTCATTGGATTTGCGCTAGGCAAAGCAGCGCTCGATATGGCATCCGGCGTTGCAGGAGGAGTCGAAGGCGGGGACTTGATGTGGTGGGGCGTAGCCTTTGTAACTTTGGTATCCACCATCATGTTCTCGGTTTACCTGCGAGGCAAGGGCTTCATTGGTATGCTGCCTATCCTGCTTGGCGCGATTGTTGGCTATGTAGTAGCAGCTTTCCTGGGAATGGTCAATTTTTCCGCAATAACTGGCGCCGACTTGGTCACAGCCCCACATATCACCCTGCCCAGTTTCACGTCTGCCCTTAGCGCGACCGCCATCATTAGCATTTCGGTGATGGCAATCGCCACTATTCCCGAAAGCACGGCCCATCTCTACCAGATTAGTCTGTACGTTGACCACTTGGCAGAAGAACTCAAACAGCCTAAATACGGTTTAAGCCAGTTTGTCGGGCTGAATCTCATCCTAGACGGTATTGGCGACATGATTAACGGCCTGATAGGCGGCGCAGCAGGCACCAACTATGGTGAAAACAACTCGCTAATGGTCATCACGCGCAATTACAGCGGTGTTTCACTAATCGCAGCTGGTATTATCGCCATCCTGATGTCATTCAGCGGCCACCTGGCTGGCATCGTCCAATCGGTGCCAACTGCGGTCAGTGGCGGCCTAGCGATTTACTTGTTTGGCGTTATCGGCATGCAGGGTATTGCCCTCCTGCTTTCTGAGAAGGTCAACCTGTTCGACCCCAAAAACTTGGCAATTGGCGCAGTTGTCATGGTCATTGGCATCGGCGGACACATTGGCTTCCCCGGCGGCTTTTTGCCCCTGCCCATCTTGCTTAATGTCTTCCCTTATGGCTGGCCGGCAATAGCCACAGGCGCGGTAGTTGGCATCCTGCTCAACCTGGTTTTCGTAATTTTCAAACCGGCTGAATAAAACAAGCCAGCAGTGCTATACTCGGGATTGGGAACGATTGCGCTCCCAATCCCTTTTCTGTTTCGATGGCTTTTCCTGCTTTCTGCCTTTATCTTCGCGGAACCTTTCCACCCTGAAACCGCCGCTGTTACACAAAGGTTATTTTTCCACCAGCGAACCGGTGATATATTTATGCAAAACGCTTGAAATCAGCGTCTGGTAGGAAACTTATGCTCAAACTTCCCGGCCTCATCGACCCCCACGTTCACCTGCGCGAACCCGGCGCAACCCATAAAGAAGACTACGACAGCGGCACAGCCTCGGCCCTGGCCGGCGGCGTGACAACGGTGCTGGCCATGCCCAACACCAAACCGCCGATTTTCGACGAAGTCACCCTGGGCGAGGTGCTGGCGACCGCCAAAACCAAAGCCCGCTGCGACTATGCCCAATACCTCGGCGCCGGGCCGGATAACGCCGCCGAAGTCGCCCGCCTGGCCCCCACAGCCGCCGCGCTAAAAATGTACCTCGACTCGACCTTCGGCGAACTGCGCCTCGACGACATGACCCTGTGGATGGAGCACTTCCGCCTGTGGCCGGGGAAGACGCCGATTGTGACTCACTCCGAAAGCCGCAGCATGGCCGCCGCCATCTGGATGGCGCAGATGTTCGACAAACCCATTCACATTGCCCACATCTCGCTGCGCGAGGAGATTTTGCTGATTAAAGAAGCCAAACGGCGCGGAATCAAAGTCACCTGCGAGGTCTGCCCGCACCATCTCTTCCTGGCCGAAAACGGAATCCCGCTCGCCCCGGCGGGCTGCTTTTGTTGCTCCGACGGCTTGCCCGGCGGACGCGCCGAAGTCCGCCCGCGCCTGGCCGCCAAAGCCGACGTGGACGCGCTCTGGGAAAACATGGCATACATCGACTGCTTCGCCACCGACCACGCCCCGCACACCCTGGGCGAAAAAGACAGCGAAAATCCGCCGCCCGGCTTCCCCGGGATGGAAACACTGTTGCCCTTGCTATTAACCGCTGTTTCCGAATCTCGATTAACGATTGACGATATTATCCAAAAATCAGTCATCAACCCGCGCAAAATCTTCAAACTGCCCGAGCAGCCCGAAACCTGGGTCGAAGTGGACGAGGACGCCAGATACGAAATCCGCGCCAGCGAAATGCACTCACGCTGCGGTTGGACGCCCTTCGAGGGTTGGCAGGTCAAGGGGCGCGTAACCCGCGTTGTCCTGCGCGGACAGGAAGCCTATCGAGACGGCAAAATCCTGGCAGGGCCGGGTTTCGGCCAGAATGTGAGGGCCTGAGATGCCCACCAGCCTGAGTGCCCGTTTCTGGTATTTCTTATTGCGTGCAACGTTAAAAAGTCGAAAACAAACTGTCGAGCAAAGCCGCGCCTGGAATGCACAAAATGCACACTGGATGAACCGCCTGCCCCGCGGGGTCAACCTGGAACGATTCAGCGTTGAGCACATCCCGGCGGCCTGGTTCCGGTCAAATCGCGCAATCCCTGGCCGGGTCATCCTGTACCTGCACGGCGGTGGATACGTCGTCGGCAACATCGACGACTACAAGATGATATGCGGCCAGATGGCCGACATTCTGAAAACCGACCTGCTCCTGCTCGAATATCGCCTGGCCCCGGAACATCCCTTCCCCGCAGCGCTGGAAGACGCCCAGATGGCTTATCGCTGGCTGCTCGAGCAAGGCTATCGCCCTGAAAATATCGTCATCGCGGGAGATTCGGCCGGCGGAGGCCTGAGCCTGGCAACCGTCCTGGCCCTGCGCGAGGCCGGGACAGCGCTCCCGGCGGCGGTCGTCTGCCTCTCACCCTGGGCCGACCTGACCCTGCAAGGCCAATCGCACCAGTCCAAAGCCAAATCCGAAGTCATGTTAACCAGCAAGATGCTGCGCGAGTGGGCCGGTTTTTATGCAGGCACAGAAAATCTGTCTATTCCGCTCATCTCGCCAGCTTACGCCGATTTTCGCGGCTTTCCGCCGCTCCTGATTCAGGTCGGCAGCGAAGAAATTTTGCTGGATGACGCCCGCATGGTCACAGAAAAAGCCCGCGCCGCCGGGGCCGACGTCAACCTCAAAATCTGGCAAGGCATGTGGCACGTCTGGCAGATACTCAGCGAATTTGTCCCCGAAAGCAAAGCCGCGATTGAAGAAATCCGGCGATTTATCGAGTCAAAAACACATCAGGAAACCGGGAATGGAAAACTTTAACCAGGTCAAACTCGAAATCTTCGTGCCGCAAGAGCATGTAAGCCAGGTGCGCGAGGCTTTGGCGCAAATTGGCGCTGGTGTTATCGGTAATTACGACCACTGCATGGCCGTCACCCAGGTCACGGGTTCTTTTCGTCCGCTGGAAGGCGCAAACCCGTTCGATGGGAAAGTCGGCAAACTCAGCACGGTAACGGAATATAAACTCGAGGTCAATTGTCGTCGCGAACTGGTAAAAGAAGCCATCCAGGCCGTCAAAAACGCCCACCCTTACGAAGAACCGCTGATAAACATCATCCCCCTGGCAAACCACCTGTTTGAATGACCGGCAGCCGCTAACCCAGCAGCGCTGCCAGATACTTCTCGGTCATTGCCTCGATTCCAAACGCCGCTTCCGCCTGCGCCCTTGCGCCAGCGCGGAATTTTTCTTGATGCTCGAGCACTTCTGCCAGCCCACGCGCCAGCGGCTCCACCACGGGAGTCTCCAACCTCCAGGGATTTGTCCCATAAGGCGCGATACAACCCGCCGAAGCCGGAACAAGTTCCGCCAGCGAACCGGTATCATAAGCCACCACCGGCAAGCCACAGGCCAATGCCTCGATGACCGAATTCGGGCAGGCCGGATGCACATCCGCCGAAAATAACGCATCGGCCTCGTTCATCAACTGCGGGATGGCGTCCCGCGCCACCTTCCCAACCCATGCAATCGCTACCGCGCTGCGGGCCTGCCACTCGGCTTTGAGCGCATCGTCCACCTCCCCGACTACCACCAACTCGATAGGCTTTGAAACAAGCCCCGAGGCCGCCTCCGCCAGCCGGACGGCATTCGCCAGCCCGCCCTCGTATCCGCCGCCGAGCGAGCCTTCGACCACCAGCAACCTGTGGCGCGAATTGTTAATTCGCGCTTCTGGCCGGTACACATCCAAATCGACCCCGTTGTGCGCCACCGAAAACGGCGTTTTCAATTCGCCATACCAATCGTTCCACCAGGCGCGCGAAAATTCGCTCTGGTAGACAATGCCATCCGCCGCAAAACGCCGAATCAGTCTCAGGACAAGGTTGCCATACTCGGCGCGGATGGAATGTTTCAGCGAAGTCGGCTTTTTACGGTGAATCCAGTTGATTCCATCCAGACGCTGGATGACCCTTTGCCGGGCGCGAAAAAGCGGGAGCAGCTTGCGCGTCCCGCCGATGACCAGGATGGCGCTGTAAGGTTCATCCGCCAAATCGAAGGTCACGCTCAGGCCGCGTTTCTCCACGTATGCCGAAAACTTGTGGAGAAATGAAACCATGCCCCCCACGCCATGCACTTTTGGGACGATGCAAATTCGCTCAGTCATCCATTAATATCCGTTCACGCGTCCGACTGTCCGTTTCCATCCGTGATTCCGCGACAAAGTCCGTTGACAAAAACCCGCTATACCATTTGCATCAGGTAAAACTCGTAGCCATAATAGGCCGGGTATTTGCGATACAACTCGATTTCGGCATATTCCTGGTCGAGGATGGACTGGGCCTCGTCATTGCCCGCATATTTCTGGCGCAGATGCTCTATCCGTTCCGCCATGGGATGATAGTACAAATCCCACCAGGCGCTCTCGGGCAGGGTGAAATGACCCAGAGAGCGATAACCGGCTCGCTCCAGCCGGGCCAGATTTTCAGGCACATCGGCCATGTCTGGATAGGCATCCAGCCAGAATTGCATCGCTTCGTCAGGGACATCCGGCTTAAGCCACGAAAGCTCTGTCACCGCCACAAAACCGCCCGGCTTAAGCAACGGACGCCATTGTTTCAGTCCTTCCTCGAAGCCGATGATATAAATCGCGCCTTCAGACCAGAGCAAATCGAATTTCTGTTCAAAACGCAACTCGAACATCGACATATTGACAGTTTGGATGAGGTCGGCCACCCCAACCTGCGCAGCCCGGCGCGAAAGGTCGTCTAAAAAAGGTTGGTGGTTATCAACTGCGACAATTTTTGCGCGGCTGGCGCGGGCCAGGGCCAGCGTTTGCGCGCCGGGGCCGCAGCCAATGTCGAGAATCGCCGCCGGGGAGGGCAGGCCTTCCAGCATCGAAAAGGCCCGCAGGGTAGAGTCATCGTCGCCGGGGGCTTCACGCGGCAGGCCGCGATGCACTTGCCAGAAAATTTCATTGCCAAGATTCTCTGTCATCTTCTATCCCTTTCGCCCACTTTGCGGGCCGGGATGCCGGCCCAAATCTCATACTCGCCAGTCGACTCGGTCAGGACGGCATTCGCCCCGACCACCGTCCCGCGCCGGACGCGCAGGATGCCCTCGTCGCACAGGATTTTGGCCCCGGCCCCAAGGATGACATCGTCCTCTACGACAAGGCCCTCGAAAGCCGATTCGTACGCGGCCCGGTACACATCGGCGCGGCCCAGCGTGACTCCCGGGTAGATTCCGACCCGCGCGCCGAGGACAGCCTTCGGGTGAATAACGACTCCCGCGCCGCCATGATGGAGCAGGAATCCGGGGCCGATATCCACCGAAACGGGAATCTCCACCCCCATCAATTTCAACAAAAAATAGGCCAGTTTGCCGAGCAGGCGGCTTTTTCGGGCGTAAACAAGGCGTTCATAAATAGACATGCCGCTATTATAAGCGCACTATTCTGCCTTCATAATTCATCCTTCTGCATTCAAATCATGGTATCCTTAACCATCATTTTCCGGGAGTTGCCGCATGTATATCGCCATCGAGGGAGTCATCGGGGTTGGAAAGACCACCCTGGCGCGCTTGCTCCAGCCGCGCATCGAAAACGCTGAAATCCTGCTCGAGGTCTTCGAGGAAAACCCCTTCTTGTCCGATTTTTACGGCGACCGGGCGCGTTACGCCTTCCAGACCCAGATTTTCTTCCTGCTCAGCCGCTATCGGCAGCAAAACTCGACGGTTCCGGCCATTTTGAAGGGCGGCAAAAGCCTGCTGGCCGATTACACCTTTGCCAAAGACGCGCTTTTTGCGCGCATCAACCTCGAGGGTGACGAGTTGACCATGTACCACCGCGTGCATGAGGCCCTGGCCGAAAAAATTCCCCTGCCCGACCTGACCGTTTACCTTTCCGCCAGCGTGGACACCCTTATGGCGCGCATTGCCCTGCGCGACCGGCCTTACGAACGCAGCATGGAACGCGCCTACATTGCCGAACTGGCCGCCGCCTACGACGACTTTTTTGCCCAGACCGAAACACCCAAACTCATCATCGACAGCAACGCGCTCGACTTCGTGCGCCACCCTGAACACCTGACCCTGATAGAAAACAAAATCCGCGAGGCGCTGGGAATTTCCCCTTTCCAGCCCACGCTGATGGATGGAGATTGAAATGCGCATTACACGGGATTTGCTCATTAAACTGGCGCGCGATTCGGCGGAAAAACGATTCAAGGCGGACCCCGGCGTGGTCGCCGTTTTCCTGGTCGGTTCTGTGCTCAGGGATGAGCCGCTATTGGGCGGCACAACCGACATCGACCTGCTGGTGATTACCAAAAACGAGCCGGATATTGCGCGCGAGGTGGCGAAACTGTCGAACGAAATCCATCTCGATATCCTTTTCGAGCAGGAGAGTCTGTACGCCAAGCCGCGCGAACTGCGCGGCGACCCCTGGCGAGGCTGGACGATGTGGGACCCGCTGCTGCTGCATGAAAAAGGCAAATTTTTCGAGTACACCCAATCGAGCCTGCGTGCCCAGTTCGATGACCCTGCCAACCTGCTGGCGCGGGCGCGGGCCTTTTCCGTTCCGGCCCGTGAAGCCTGGACTTCGATGCAGTTGGGCGGGGAGCCGAACCTTTCTGAATACCTGCCCGCCGTCGAAAACGCGGCCAATGCCCTGGCGGTCATGACCGGATTCCCGCTGGCGGAACGCCGCTTCCTGCTCGAATTCCCACAGCGGGCCGCGCTGGCCGGACATCCCGAACTAAACGACACCCTGCTGGCGATGATTGGCGGGCTGGATTTAATTCCCGAAACCCTGCGCGCCTGGCTACCCGCCTGGGAAGATGCTTTTACGCATGCGGCTCAATCGGTGTCAGACACACGCATTCACGCTTTCAGGCTGGCTTATTACAAACAGGCCATTTTGTCCCTGCTCGAAAGCGAGATTCCAGTCAGCGCGCTATGGCCGATGCTGCGCACCTGGGCGCAGGCTGCCGAAAGCGGCAGTCTCGAGGAAGCACACCTCCAAAACTGGAAGGCTGCGCTGCAAACCCTCGGGCTGGACGGCCAGGGCCTCGAATTACGCCTGCAAAGCCTCGACCACTACCTGGATGTTTTGGAAGAACTGCTCGACGAATACGGCGTCCAACACGGCCTGTAGCGCCCGCCAGATATGGGATATACGAAACCACATAAAACGCATGTAAAACTCACCATCCTGTGGATAAGTGCCCAAAAACTGTGGATAAACCGAGTCAGGTGTGGAAAACTCGCTCAACTGTTCCAAAAAAGCCAAAACAGACACCCCCATATATGGGGGTGTCTGTTTTCCCAGCCCCATTTCTGCGCTGGTGTTTTTTAGTCATGAATGCGGGTGTGAATTGCCGGTTCGGCAGGGCTGGTTTCCTCCGCATTTCTCCACAGAACTTTTTGGCTGGCAAACAGCAAAAACCGGAAGATAAAGGTTTGAAAAGGGAATGCACCCGCAAATAAAGGGGGTAGCCCGGGTTTCTCCACATATCCACAGGCACTACTACGAATACTATATATTATTTTATTTATATACAACCTGTTAATTTTTTAAACAGGCAGAACCTCCTTAAAAGACTTGACAGGAAAAGGATTGAGTCATACAATGATACAAAGATACATTTATACAATTTGAGAGACAATGAAACTAGACCTCGACTTTCGCTCAGACGTGCCATTAACCAACCAGATTGTTGAGCAGATTCAACATCTTCTGGCCAGCGGCGCACTTAAGCCCAACGACCAATTGCCCACCGTCCGCGCACTGGCGCTTGAGCTGCGCGTCAACTTTAACACGGTGGCACGCGCCTATCGCACCCTGGATGAAGCCGGGGTTATCTCCACCCAACAGGGACGCGGAACCTATATCCTGGAGCAAACACATCCCGAAGCCGGCCAACGGTTAAAAAAAGACGCCCTTGAATCGCTGGCCCGGCGCTACCTCGAAGAAACCGCCCGCCTGGGCACCAGCAAACAGGAAGCTATTGAAATACTGCAATCACTCAACTCGTAAATTATCCAATTATCAAACAAGGAGTCTCTCATGTTACGAAACGCTTTCGTTCCCCAAAACAAAATCAACCAGCGCATCCCGCCCATTGCCGGGACGATTTTTGCCGTCCTGCTGGGCATCGCCATTCTCGGCGCAATTTTGATGGAAGGCAAACAGCCCGATGCCGTTATTGGCGGTTGGGTGTCCGGCTGGATGCTTATCGGCATCTACATCCTCTTTGCACTCAAAGTCGCCGACCAGTGGGAAAAAGCCGTTGTCTTGCGCCTGGGCAAATTCCAGGGGCTGAAAGGGCCTGGCTTGTTTTGGCTTATTCCCATCATCGACACCATCCCGACCTGGATAGACCATCGCGTCATGGTCTCGCCCTTTGCGGCGCAGAAAACCCTGACCAAAGACACGGTGCCGGTGGACGTGGATGCCGTCCTGTTCTGGGTGGTGTGGGACGCCGAGAAAGCAGCTCTCGAAGTGGAGAATTACAAAGCCGCCGTCGACTGGGCCGCACAGACCGCCCTGCGCGACATCACCGGGCGCATGATGCTGGCCGACATCCTGGTGGGGCGCGGCACGATTGACAAGGAGTTGCAGCAGGTCATTGACGAACGCACGACTCCCTGGGGCGTAACGGTGCAGTCGGTCGAAATCCGCGACATTGTCATCCCGCAGGACTTGGAAGATGCGATGAGCCGCCAGGCGCAGGCCGAGCGCGAACGCCAGGCGCGGGTCATCCTGGGCGAATCGGAGAAGCAGATTGCCGAGTCGTTTGCCGAAGCATCGCAGGCTTACATCAACAACCCGACCGCCCTGCACCTGCGCGCAATGAACATGCTCTTTGAAGGACTGAAAGAAAAGGGCGCGCTGATGATTGTCCCCAGTTCGGCGGTGGATACCATGAACCTGGGCGGCTTTAGCGGCCTGGCCGCGATGGCGCAGCAGAACTTGCCTAAAGAAAAGTAAGAGATTCAGTAATCAGTGACCAGCGTTTCACGTGAAACATGCGTAAGGCGGGACGGTATCCCGTCAGAAAGAAAACTAAAATGACCACCAAAACATCCCTGACCATTTCCTTTATCCTGATTGCCATTGCCGCGATTTTCGGACTGGTTCTGTGGAATCAACTCCCCGACCCGATGCCCTCGCACTGGAATGCCGCCGGTGAAGTGGACGGGTATATGTCCAAATTCTGGGGCATCTGGATGATGCCGCTGATGACCCTGGGCATTACCCTGCTTCTGGCGGCTGTCCCGGCGATTGACCCGCTCAAGGCCAACATCGAAAAATTCCGAGGACTGTACAACGCCTTCGTCGTCGGCTTTACGGCCTATATGCTCTACGTTTATGGCCTGACGCTGGCGGCTGCACTCGGGTTGCAATTCAATATGACGTACATGCTGGTTCCGGCGGTTGGTTTGCTGTTTGTTGGCATCAGTTTCCTCATCGAGAAGGCCAAGCGCAACTTCTTCATCGGCATTCGCACGCCCTGGACCTTGGTCAGCGACGAAGTGTGGGAGAAGACCCACCAACTCGGCGCCTGGGCCTTCCGCATCGGCGGTGTGCTTGTTATGCTCGTTGCCTTCCTTGGGGAGTCCGCAGCCTGGCTGTTGTTGCCTGTCTTTTTGCTCATGGCGCTGACGCCGGTGGTGTATTCGTACATCCTGTGGCGGCGCCTGGATGAAAAATAGCAGGTACGCAGCAGTGCATCTCATACCGAAATACGTTTCACATGAAACATTTTTTTACCCTTTTGCGTGAGAAAAAACTGCCCGTAGAATGGCCGCTGTTAAAAATAGGTCGTGCTTTTCGCGCAGGGATTTGAAACCATCAAAATCCAGCGCCGCTCAGGCCGCCTGGACGTGAAAGAAACCTGTCCAGTTGGACAGGCCAAAAACCCGCCAACAGGCGGGCAGGAATCGCCGGGCCGCACGGTAAAGTAGGAAGAAAAGAAAGAACACGAACATGACAGAAAAAATTATCCAGGTTGAAAATCTCCAACGCACCTTTGGTGCGAATCGCGCGGTGGATGGCATGACCTTCCAGGTGGAACCGGGCGAGGTGTTTGGATTGCTCGGCCCGAACGGCGCGGGCAAAACGACCACTGTGCGCTTGCTCAACGGAATCCTGCCTCCGTCTGCGGGAACGATGCGTGTCTTCGACCTCGACCCCGCCGCGCAGGGCGAACTCGTCCGCAGGCAGACCGGCGTCCTGACCGAGACGCCCTCGCATTACGAGCGGCTCTCTGCGCGTGAAAATCTGGAATTTTTCGGCACGCTGACCGGGATTGCGCCCGCCGACCTGCCGCGCCGGGTGGACGAAATGCTCTCGTTTTTCGAACTCGCCCACCGCGCCGACGACAAGGTGGAGACTTTCAGCAAGGGCATGAAGCAGCGACTGGCCCTGGCCCGCGCGTTGATTCACCAGCCGCCGCTGCTGTTCCTCGACGAGCCAACCAGCGGACTCGACCCCGAAGCGGCCCAACAGGTCAACGACCTGATTGCCAACCTGGGCCGCCGCAACGGGCAGACGGTTATCCTTGCCACGCATAACCTGCTCGACGCCCAGAGACTCTGTGACCGGGTCGCCATCCTGAATAAGGGACGTATCCTGGCGCTGGGGTCGCTCAAGGAACTGGCCCGCAAGTTGTGGCCGGTGACGTGGGTGGATGTGACCCTGTTCAACGGCGCGTCAGCGGAATCGGCTTCAGCCAGTATCCAGGCCCTTCGCGGCGTGAGACAGGTTTCGGCGGAGAAGGAATCGCTGGCAATTCAGGTCGAGGCCGAGGAAATCATCCCGCAGGTGGTTTCGGCCCTCGCCGCGAATCAATTCCCGATTCTCAAAGTCAAACCGCGCGATTACACCTTGGAAGACATCTATTTTGCATTGCAGGCAGGTGAAGCATGAACTGGCGTAGTATTTGGGCGATTGCCCGCAAAGATTTGAAAGAAGTGCGGCAAAACAAGGCGGCCTGGGCACCGGCGATTGTCGTGCCATTGGTGTTCGCCGTCATCATGCCGTTGGTATTCATCATCCTGCCGCAGGTTATTCCGGTGGATGATGTGCAGCGCGAACTGGGCGACATCGATGCGCTGCTCAGGAATATGCCGCCCGCCCTGAAGGCTATTTTCGACGACAAATCTCTGGAACAAATGTTCGTTATTTATATGGCCGGTTTTATGCTCGCGCCGATGTTCCTGATAATGCCCCTGATGTTTTCCTCGGTGGTTGGGTCCGACTCGTTTGTCGGAGAGCGTGAGCGCAAGACAATGGAGGCCCTGCTCTACGCGCCGACCAGCGACATGGAACTGTTCCTGGGCAAGGTGCTGGCGGCGGTGCTGCCCGCGATTGGTCTCTCGTGGCTGACTTACGTGGTTTATGCCATTGTGGTCAATGCGGCCAGTTTCAGCCTGATGGGTGGCCTGTGGTTCCCGCTGGCCTCGTGGTGGCCGATGATGTTCTGGCTGACGCCCGCCCTGGCGGTGCTGGGGATTTCGGCGACGGTGCTAATTTCGAGTCGCGTCAAGACCTTCATGGAGGCTTACCAGTTGAGCGCCTCGCTGGTGGTGCTGGTGCTGGCGCTGGTCTTCGGCCAAATCAGCGGCGTCTTGTTCCTGGGCGTTGGCACGGTGCTGGTGATTGGGACACTGGTCTGGGCTGTGGATGCGCTCTTGATTTACCTGAGCGTGAGCAATTTCAAGCGCAGCAGTCTGGTGGCGAAGTTGTAGCGCAAGATATTATCTTGTGCCACGAAAGGAATAATTATGCCTGACGAAATTAAACAATGGGAATATCGCGTGCAAACCGTCGGTTCGTTTTTCGGCGGTGTAAAGGCCGAGGAACTGGAAGCCTTGCTCAACGAATGGGGCGAGGAGGGCTGGGAAGTCGTCTCCACGCACATCAAGGAAAACGAGAACAAAATCAATGTCATTGCGAAACGCCCGCTGACCGACCGCGTCAAACGGGCGCGCTCGCTGCCTTCATATCGAAACTGGTAACATCAACAAAAGGAAAATACCATGCTCGACAAAAAATCACTCATCTGGTTCATCGTCATCTCTTTTGTCTTCTCGTGGATTTTGTTCGCCGCGCCGCTGGCCTTCAAGGAAGACGAAACCCTCTATCCGATAGCCGTGCAGGGACTATTTGCCCTTGCCATGTTTGGCCCGGGGATTGCGGCGATTGTTGTTACCCTGTTTGTTGTCCGCCAGCCGTTCTCGACCTTGCGGCTGAACACGCTTGGCCCCAGGCGATACTACTTCTGGGCCTGGTTCCTGGCCCCGCTGATGGCTGTCCTGACCCTGGCGACAAGCGTCGCGCTTGGCACTGGCGTGTTTGACCCGACCCTGACGGCGATGCGCGAAGCGCTTGCCCAATCGCCCCAGTCTCAGGAACTCCCGCCGGTCGAAATTTTGTTGGCCATTCAACTTCTTATTGCCGTCACCATTGCGCCTTTTATCAACATCCTGTTTGCGATGGGCGAAGAACTCGGCTGGCGTGGATTCCTGCTGCCCCAACTCATGGCGCTTGGCGAGTGGAAAGCCCTGCTGCTCAGTGGTGCAATCTGGGGAATCTGGCACGCGCCTGCCACCATCCTGCACGGACATAACTTCCCGAATCATCCTTATCTGGGCGTGCTGGTGATGACCGTTGGTTGTATCCTGTTGGGAATCATCTTCGGTTGGCTGTATCTCAAGACCAAAAGCCCCTGGGCGCCTGCCCTGGCGCACGGCGCTTTTAATGCCGTTGCCCCGGCGGCTATTTTCTTCCTGAACCCCGAGGGCCTCGACCTGGCCCTCGGCGGCAATCCGCTCGGACTGGCGGGGTGGATACCGATGGTCTTGATTATCGGTGTCCTTGTCGCGCTCAAGCAATTGCCCGCACCCCAGGTGGGGGAGGCTTGATTTGCGGCGGAAACGGTATAAAAAAGAGGGCCGGTCAAAAACCGGCCATCTTTTTGTGAAAACAAAACAGAACATATTTTCTATTTTAGGATGGGCAGATTCGCGCTACACTTAACCCATGAACAAGCCAGCTCCCAGCCTCGAATCAAAACAACTTGCGCGCTTGATGGAAGTCAGCCTGACGCTGAACGCCACCATCAACCTGGACGAATTGCTTACCCACCTCATCAAGGCCGCTACCGACATTCTCGACTGCGAAGCGGCCTCCATCCTGCTCTATGACGAAAAGCGCAACCGACTGTTCTTTGCCGCATCCAGCGGCTCGGACCCGGCCCAGATAGCCAAAATCCCCGTCCCCATAGACGGCAGCCTGGCGGGAACAATCTTCCGCGAAGACAAGCCAATTTGCATCAACGACGTCCAGCAAGACCCGCGCCATTTTTCAGGTGTCTCGCAGCAGGTGGATTTCAAGACTGCTTCCTTGCTTGGCGTTCCGATGCGCATCCGCGAGAAAGGCGTCGGCGTTCTCGAGGCCCTCAACAAACGGGGCGGCGAATTCAGCGCCGAAGACGAGCGACTGCTCTCGGCCCTGGCCTCGCAGGCAGCGACGGCCATCCACAATGCCCGCCTTATTCAAGCCCTGCAAAACGCCTACGAAAACATCAGTGAAACCGACCGCTTGAAGAGCAACTTCCTGGCGCTGGCATCGCACGAACTGCGCACCCCGTTGGGCATCATCATCGGCTATGCCTCCTTTTTGCAGGAGGAAGCCGGGGAAGTCTCCGAACATGCCGAGCGGGTGCTGGCCGCGGCCAGCCAGATGCGCTCGGTTATCGAGGCCATGACCAGCCTACATTTGCTGCAAGCCAAGGGGCTGACCTTCAAGCCGCGCGTGGTGCCGGTTCAGCAGGTACTCAACGCCGCCTATGCCGAAATGCGCCCCATCGCCGAAGAAATGCGCCACCAGGTCACGTTCGACCTGCCGCCCCAATCCCTGCTCGTCACGGCCGACCCTGAAAAACTGGCCCCGGCCTTCGTCAACATCCTCAACAATGCCGTGCGCTTCACCCCACCGGGCGGACAAATCGCCATCAGCGCCCGCCAGCAGCGTGGCAACGTGCAGGTTTCCATCAAGGATAACGGCATCGGTATCGAGGCCGGCCAACTGGGCAAAATTTTTCAGGAGTTCTACCAGGTCGAGCCGCACAATACGCGCAAATTTGGCGGACTGGGCATCGGCCTGACCATTTCCAAGGGCCTCATCGAAACCCAGGGCGGGCGCATCTGGGCCGAAAGCGAGGGCCTCGGCAAGGGCGCAACCATCCAGGTGCTGCTGCCCCCCGCGGGCACTTCGACTCTTTCCCTGCCAGCATAAACCAATGAAAAAAGACATCGCAATCATTTTCCTCATCACCCTCCTTGCCAGCGTGATGAGCGTCTCCCTGTTTAGCACCGGCCACTTGTGGTGGGACGATTTCGCATCCTACATCCTGCAAGCCCGCGCCATCCTCGACGGACGCATGGACGAATTTGTCCAGGAGAACGGCCGCGCCATCGCCCAATCCACCTACCCGGTCGGCCCGGCCGCCTACCCCTGGGGGTTCCCGCTCCTGCTGGCCCCCATCTACGCCGTCGCGGGCATGTCCATCACCGCCTTCAAACTGGTCAACACCGCCGCCTTCGCCGCCTTCCTGGCCGTTTTCTACTGCTACGCTCGCAGCCGCTTTGGCCGACCGCTCAGTGCGGCGCTGGCCTCCGTTTTTGCGTTCAGTCCCGCCCTGCTCAAAGCCCACGACCTGATTCTGGCCGATTTCTCCTTCCTGTTCGCTGCCACCCTGGCCGTTTTCCTGCTCGACAGGCAATGGCGCAACCCAATCCAGCCTGCCTGGCAAAAAATCCTGCTCGGCGGGATGATATTTTTGGGGTTTCTCCTGCGCACCAACGGGATTCTGCTCCTCGGCCCGCTCCTGCTGGTCGACTTTCTCCAGTGGCGCGCCGGAATCCGGCCTGGCTACCGTTTAATGGCCCTGCCCTACCTGGTGTTTTTCTCGCTCTTCGCCCTCAGCCTTTTCATTTTCCCCGGCGGACAGTCTTCCTACTTCAACCAT